>JBHHWW010000042.1:0-12586 GCA_046756725.1 Nitrospiria bacterium
TTCTACTTCTAGCATAGGCATTCAGATGGAGTCAACAGAAAGCCCCACCAAAGCAAAAAAGCTATATGGAAGGAGAGAGGGGGTACGTCAAGACGTTCAGTTTTTCAATGTCAGGGGAATAATATTGAAACGAGACTTAAAGATAATGTCCCTGGTATTGGGAGTTCTGTTTTTCCGCTATATCTGTTGACTTAATAACACCAAATTTTTCTTCAAACCGCTTAATATTGTCTTGAAGCGCAAGAAACAATCTTTTGGTATGTACGGGGCTAGACAAGATTCTGGATCGGACCTTTGCCTTGGGTGCTTGTGGTTGAATGAAGACAAAATCGATCACAAACTCAGTCTCTGTATGTGCCAACAGCGCCAGATTGCTGTAGATTCCCTGAGACGTGGCATCGTCAATTTCAATCTGAATTTGCACAGATTTTTGTTCAGTTGACATGAGGCCTCTTTATATAATCGTTTCCGGGGCTGATCGAAGGAGCGCAGTCAGTGCCGTGACCCGCTCCATTCCCTTATCTGCTTCGTCCGGATGTAGCAAATTACCCTTCAGGATTTTTTCAGGAGGTCGACGAAGGTCCTTCGCCAGTCCGAGCCAAGACATCCCCGTCAGCACATAATAGCTTAAGTCAATCTCCCACCAAAAGAAACCTTGATTTGCGCTGGATTGATAGTAATGGTGGTTATTATGCCATCCCTCGCCGCAAGTAAGCAGCGCCACAAGCATCGAGTTCCGACTTGTATCATCCGTTGCATATCGACGTCGTCCATAAATATGGGTAACAGAGTTGACAAGAAAGGTTCCATGAAAAAGAAAGACTGTTGAAAGAAAAAAACCAACCACAAGAGTCGACCATCCGCCCACTCCCCAACAAGCAACCGCCAAGAACACAGGAGGTAGATAATAATACTTATTAATCCATAAAATCTCTGGAAACTTCTTAAAATCCTTCATTGCATCAAAATCTGTGGGATCATAACGATTCCCCAAAAGCCATCCCACATGGCTCCACCAAAACCCGCGCATGGGGGAATGAACATCCCCTATCTGATCTGAATAACGATGATGACGCCGATGATGGCCTGCCCACCAGAGGGGTCCTTTCTGAAAGGCAGTCGCGCCTCCTGCTGCCATGAGAAACTGCATGACACGGCTCAGCTTGTAACTCCTGTGAGCAAAATACCGGTGGTAACCACCTGTAATGAAAAACATCCTTATATAATAAAGGGCAAAACAAAGACCGACATCAAACCATGTGATTCCAGTCCAGAAAATTGCCAGCGGGGTAAAGTGCATGAGAAAGAATGGGGCGGTCGTAATCCAATTAATTCGTTCATCTACGGCAAGCTTGGAAGTGCCGTACTTTTGTTGGCCTGAGGCTTGCGTAGGTTGTATCGTAGGTGACGGGTTAATCATATTTCAGCTCCTTTATCACGTTGGACTGAACATCTCCCCAAAATTTCAAACTAAACGCGACTTCAATAAAGCTCAGGCGACAAAGAATAGAAAACATGGAAATTATCCAGAAAAAAAAGGACAATAAACAATCGTGGGTAACTTAAAGCACAACGCGTGGAATTGCAAGTATATTGTTCTCAGGTGTTAGCCCACACCCCCGAAAATAAATTCTATTTTAAAGGTAACAGTCGGGGTAAATTCAAAATTCTTGTCTTTCGGATAAGTCACAAGTGGCTGAATTTGGAAAAAACACCAGTGCCTGAAAAGCCTTTGGCGGTAGGTCACGCCAAGCTGATAACTCGTGGCATGAAGACTGGGTTCATCGACCCACTTCATTCCTGTAAAATAAACCAAGGCTTTATGGTCCGGTAATTTATGAAACAAGGAAAAATCATGGCTAAAACTGACCTCGCTCTCAATTCTCTGCCATGCCGCAACATTATTAAATCTAAAAAGAAATTGTTCACTGATCGGGCGATCAAATGCGACAGACGTGACTGCTTCCCATTTTTTTGAAAAAGGCCATTTGAGTGAGTAAATAAATCTAGATTCCCATTTTTTTAAAAAATATGAACGCCTGATGCGTAAGCGTGTGAAAGGATCGATTGGCGTTCTTGCCTTGACACCCAGATCAAACTGAATATTGAATTTTTTTGTATCAATAAAAATATATCGAAGTGCAGTCGACAATGTCGTATCAAAAACAGATTCAACAAGACGATCTTCTCCTTGAATCCCGCTTTCATCATTATCTGACAAGGTATCCTGCACATCTTCAACAACCAATTTAAACCGTTTCTTTGTTCTAGGAAGAATCAAAGAGACTGCGACATTGGGTTTGAATTGATATTTCCCTTCATCATCGACCAAAGAAACAAGGTTCAGCCTGACTTTTGTCCGATTGGTTTCTACATCCATCCGCTCGTCACCAAAAAAAGCGTCCAGCTTGTCCGAATTCGAGACAATATGCCTGGAAAGAAAAGAATGCGTTTTATCCGCAGCATCAGCAGTTGCATCAGTCGCGGCATCAACAGCACCAGAAACGGCATCAACAGCCGCATCAGCAGCATTCACAACAGCATCTTTGGCTGTGTCCATCAAACTTTCATCTTTCTTCTGAATATTTCCACCAGATGATTCCAGAGCATTTTTTCCCGCATCCGCTTGCGTCGAATCAGCAATGACAGGTTGCGGTAAAACCAGAAAAATCATCACCAAGATCATTGCTGAAGAGCAGAATCGTCTTACATCTCTTTCTATCTTGAAGGTCTGACAATACAAAGAATCGATTCCTTAGAGATCGAAAACCATCCCATCTTCCAAGAAGATTGTATCCGGAAGATTTAACAGCTTAAGGTCATCACGGACCTCTTTCAAATATCTCGGTTTAATATGATAAATATATCGCGAAACCTGAGGTTGTCCAATTTTCGAAAATTCACGGGGCAGAAGATCTGGTACGAGGTGTTTTGTTCTGAAAGCAAGGTCTTTCAGGCGATTCGGAAAGGAACACTCTATCATGACGGCTTTCAGACATGAATCCGCCGCGGCAGCCTTCCAAATGGCTTCCGTCTGGTGCGTGTCGCCACTGTAGACAAGAGACGATTCTTTTTCCCGTATGAGAAAACCTGTGGACGGAACCGTATGATTGACCCTGAACAACTTGATCTCCAGGTTTTCTATCATCAGGCTTTCTCCCTCTAAAACCGGCTTCATCTTAAAAAATGGCTGGCTACTGGAGGGGATTTTTGTGAAATCAGGCCATAATTGATTATTAAAAAGATGACGATGCAGTATCGATAGAATTTCAGGAAGCCCGACAAGAACAATTTGATGCGGCTGTTTGTCATCGATCAGGTTTTCCGACAGGAAGGGAAGACTTTTTATGTGATCCAGGTGCGTATGAGAAATAAGCACGACCCGAATTTTTTTCTGTTCCGAAAGGCTTAAGGACGAACAAATGGTGCCTGCGTCGAGTAACACAGACTGATTAATCAAAAATCCGCACGTTCCATGACCCGAAAGTTCGGAGCCGTGACACCCCAATACCCTGATTTTCATTCGCCCTTTTTCCCTCTTAGAGTCTTCCCAATCTTCATTAAACGACCTCCGGGATATCGTCAGTCGATGTCCTTATTGTCGGACAATGCGACAATGACACGTGAAAAAAAGGTGTCGTCACACCTGTAAACAAGAGAGCTGAGAATCCATCGGCTCTGAACAACAGAACCAGGATTCAGTGAGTCGCGGAGCCCGATACTGATTCTTTTGAAGTTTTTTTTCGATTTGCACAGCATCCCTGTTTTCCAAAACAGCCTGTATCATCTCTTTGAGCTGATAAAAAAGGATTTCCGGTTCTTTCCCCTCTTGCATTCCAATCTCGATTTCTTTGAGAAAAAGTCTCTGGATCTGATCAATTCTTGGATCAGGATGTGTCCAGCGATATGTAAACCCAGGCGCGTCAAGCGGGCCAAGGCAGGAACCGGTATTTGCGGAGAGCAAGAGAGACCCCGGAGGGATCAAAAGTCGAATACTATATTGCACCGGATCAACATGGCCAATCATGCCTTCGGCTTCAATTACCTGAAAAAGATCAACAAGATCCTCCAGGGTCGTCCATGGCGTAAACGGAACAAGCGAAGGACGAAGCGCGATTCCGGCATTTTGAGTAAGGTGAATGGCCTGAATGGCATCGGCACGTGTATGTCCTTTTGCAAGGTGTCGCAAAACAGCATCATTCAGAGATTCGATCGCTGAGATAATAAAAAGACATCCCATCGATGAAAATTCAGGAAGCAGCGTTTGATACCGAAGCAGGTGCTCGACCTTGGCTGTAAAATCAAATGTCAAATCTGGAAATGCCTTATGAAGCGACCGGACAACGCGGAGCGAATGGACAGGCCCATTTAAAAAGTCGGGGTCGCCAAAGGTAATATGGGTCGCCCCTATCTCAACAATTTGTGCTCTGTCGCTCATTACAACTTTTTCAGGAATAATGAAAAAACGACCATCATAAACAGGGGGAATGGGACAGTGCGTACAATGATAACGGCATCCCCGGCTCGCCTCAACATATGCCGCTTCCCTTTTGAGCCCCTTCTCCTCCAGGTGGGCATAATTAGAAAGAGGCGGCAGGAGAGAACGACTGGGCACTGGAAAAGGAAGGTGCGACATGAAAGGCCTTGCGGACTGTCTCTTTGTGGAAACCCCGTTTATGAGAATCTCCTCCTCGACCATATTTTCTTTTTTGGAAGCCAGAGCCTGAACCAAAGAAAGAAGCGGAATTTCATATTCACCTCCGATGACAGAATCTGCCACACCCTCAAGAAGGGTATCGGCATTCAATGAGGCGTAAAGGCCATAAAATGAAATATGGCAGGAGGGATTTGACTCACGAATGCGGAACGCGACCTCGGTTCCAATCCGGAGCGCGGTGTGCATCGGGACAGAAATACCAATGAACCGGGCTCGACGGACTTGTTCCATATCCAATTTTTGAACAGAAAGGTCAATGGCCTCTGACTGAAAGCCAGCGCGCTCCAAAAATGCGATCGGATACGCAAGGCCCAGGGGTTGATGCCCCAGTTCGTAACAGGAAATAAAAAGAATCTCTCCTTTTGTTTTTAGCATGGATTCTTTCATATAGATATCTGTTGAACAACCTTTTTCACTCTCAAGGATTATACACTTCTACATGGCCCCAATAGACAAAGGACTTTAAGCGTTTAATGGAAATATGTTCCATATAGACATAACTGCCATCGGGTTGTGGAACAACCTTGATATATCCTCCTGTTTTCATGTCAATAAAAAGATCGTGTTTCTTTAATTTTTGATAGACCAATTCTCTTCGATCACGGGTTTGCCAGTAATACTTTCCTTCATCTTTGACAATCAAAACCCGGTTGGACATCTGCAAGGTGCTATGCAACTTAATATTTTCCGTCACATCTTTTGAACTCCTGTTTTGTATGATGGGAATACCATGCATAATCACCACCTCTGCACGGGCAGCCCCGTTTGAATAAAAAAACAAACCCGCAGATAAGAGCCAGGCGAGATAAAACTTCTTCATTGAACCTCCTTGGTAATATGGCCGAACCGTTTATTGACAGTAAATCAGAGCTTTTGCTACCCTCCACCCCCAACATTTACAAGCGCGCAGTATAACAGATTTAAGGCAAAATCAACGACCGGAAAGAGAAAAATAACGAAACCCAGATGTCGCCATTTTTCAGCAAAACCATTCGTGCAATTCAGCTTGATCCGCAACTTTATTTAGAGGTTGCACAAGACAAAAAAGCCCTGAGCACTTCTCTCTCAATCGCATTTCTATCAAATATTTCGGCCGGGATCGGCGCATCAACCGGATATCCGGGAAAAATTCCGATGAACATCATCACCGCTTTTTTGGGCTGGTTCATTTGGTGTGCGCTCGTTTACTTGATGGGGATCAAGTCCTTTCCTGCGCCGGGCGATAAGATCAAATTTTGGTCAATATTGTGCTTTTCAGGCTTTGCAATCGCCCCTGGTTTATTACGGTTTTTTGCATACTTACCCCCTTTTTCAGCAATTGCCTTTTTAGGAGCAACAATCTGGACGTTCGGGGCAATGTCCGTCGCAATCGAAAAAATTTTCCAAAAACGCCTTCTACACGCAGTGGGAATCAACCTCATCGGTTGGGTCATCTATGAGTGGTTTCTGTGGTAAGAAAAATGAATACTACTTCGCCTGAATCATCTCTTCTGCGTGGTGTCGTGTGAGAGATGTCATTTTCACACCTCCCAGCATCCTGGCCACCTCTTCGATCCGCTCCTGAGGATTCAGTTTGCAAATTGAGGTCACCATTCTTTCTCCGAATAACCGCTTTTCTACAAAATAGTGATGGTCAGCAAGGGCCGCAATCTGGGGTAGATGGGTGATGCAGAGAACTTGGTATTTTAGAGCCAAAGTTGAAAGACGGCGCCCAACCCGCTCCGCAATCCCGCCGCCAACACCGGCATCAATCTCATCAAAAACAAGGGTCGGAACCGGATCGACCTCCGCCAGAACCACCTTTAAAGCCAGCATAATTCGTGACAACTCTCCACCGGAGGCAATCTTTGCCATATCCTGAGGAACCTCCCCGTCAAGACCGATCTGGAATTCAATCTCATCACAACCGTTTTCCGAAAACGGAATTTTCTTGATCAAAATTTTAAAACGGGTCTCTTCCATTCCGAGGAGACACAGTTCTTTCTGAACGCTGGACACAAATTCCAGGCTGGATGCGTTCCGTTTTTTTGAAAGCACAGCTGCTGCTTCCAAAAGTTTTTTGTGGATGCCATCGATTTCAGCTCCTATCTCTTCAATGCGCATTTCATTGTCCGTCATTTCTGAAAGTGTCTCCTCAAGTGCTTTCTGATAGGACAAAATTTCAGAAACAGGTCGTTGATACTTCGTCTTCAGACCTTGAATAAGGTAAAGACGTGCCTCTACTTCTTCAAGTTTCCCCGGACGAAAGACCTCCTCTTGTCGTCGGGATCTCAGGAGTGCGACAAGTTCTTTCAGTTGGATACCGGCCGTTTCCCAGAGTTCTATTTCGGACTCTGCATCCATCGTGATGGTGTTTAATTCTTTTATATCTCTGCCAATCTCGTCAAGTTGAGACAACAATCCCTCTTCGCCGGAAAGATGAGCGTACACACGTTCTGTTTTTTCAAGGATCGACTCCCAGTTTCTAAGAGACACTGCTTCTTTTTCGAGTTTTTCTTCTTCATCAAGAAAAAGCCTGGCTTCTCGAATTTCAGTCAGTTGATATTGCAAAATCGATTGTTCTCTTTTAGATTCAGAGGCTTTCTGGATGAGACATTCCCGCTCTCTCATCAATTTTGTCCAAGTTCGAAAATTATTCCGGTATTCAAGGCGGTCTTCTGTTAGCTGCGCATAGGCATCCAGCAGGCTGCGCTGGTGGTCTCGATTGGTCAAAAGTTGTTGGCCTTGTTGCCCATGAATTTCAACCAGACTTTGTCCGACAACCTTCAAAGTAGAAAGGCGTGCCATTGCGCCATTCAAATAGGCACGGTTTTTCGCGGATGAGGATAAGATACGCTGCAAAATCAGTCCATCTGAATGGTCTGGTTTTTGAGGTGGCAACGCAACACTTGAATCAGCAGGAAGCGGATCAAAGAAGCCCTCCAAAAGGGCCTCTTTTGCTCCGTGGCGAACACCCTCCATAGGAGATCGCTCCCCCAATATCATTAAAAGCGCGCCCACAAGAATCGATTTTCCTGCGCCTGTCTCCCCTGTAATAACATTGAAACCGCTGGACAGTGAAATAGAGACTTCATCAACAATCGCATAATTCTTAATATGAAGTTCTCTCAGCATGGACTTTGCTTGCTAATCACTCTGAGCAGAGAGGATGGAATCAATCTTTTCTTTAAATTGCTTCTTGGAAGCAGCACCCACAATCTTGTCAATCGTCTTCCCGTCTTTGAAGAACAGGAGGGAGGGGATGCCCATGATCTGATATCGGCTGGAAATATCCGGGCTCTCATCTGTATTCAACTTACAAACTTTCAAACGCCCGCTGTATTCTTCTGCAAGTTCTTCAATCGCCGGAGCAATCATCTTACATGGACCACACCATGAGGCCCAAAAATCAACCATGACCGCACCGCTTGCATTGATCACTTCTTGATCCCAGCTCTGACTTGTTACATCAATCGTGTTTGCCATTGATTCATCTCTCCTCTATTATCTAATCTATGTGGGATTCCTTACTCTTTCTCATAATGCCTTAAGAATTTGAGCCATTCTAGAAAAGAGTCTACTTGAAGTCAATCAAGTGACGAAAAAGGCCCTCCGCCGAAATAAAACCGACGGAGGGCCTTTTTATTGGATAGAATGTTTCGGGATAAGCGTCGCTTACATCATCCCTTCCATTCCGCCCATTCCGCCCATTCCGCCCATTCCGCCACCACCTGGCGGCATTGGCATGGCTTCCTTCTTTTCCGGAATATCGGAAATCATCACCTCTGTCGTCAACATCAAACCAGAAACACTCGCAGCATTCTCAAGAGCCGTCCGTGTCACCTTGGTCGGATCGATAATACCGGCTTCCACAAGATCAACATAGGTTTCGGTATTTGCATCAAGACCCACTGGGCCAGTCTCTTTTTTGACCTTGTCAACGACGACGGATGCTTCCAGACCCGCATTCTGGGCAATCTGACGAATCGGTTCTTCAAGCGCCCGCTTCACAAGATCAACCCCGACCTGCTGATCGCCTTCCTGCTTGATGTTGTCAAGAATCGACAGGCACCGAAGCAGCGCCACGCCACCTCCGGCCACAATGCCTTCTTCAACAGCCGCTTTTGTGGCATGGAGGGCATCTTCAACTCGCGCCTTCCGCTCTTTCATCTCGGTTTCGGTCACTGCACCGACATTGATGACCGCAACGCCACCGACGATCTTTGCGAGCCGTTCCTGAAGTTTCTCACGGTCATAATCGGAGGTTGTTTCTTCAACCTGGGCCTTAATCTGTTTTACGCGACCTTGGATATTACCGTTATCACCAGCCCCTTCAACAATGGTTGTGTTGTCTTTGTCGATGGTCACCCGTTTTGCACTGCCCAAATCGCTTAGTTTGATATTCTCAAGTTTCAAACCGATATCTTCAGAAATCACCTGACCACCTGTCAAAATTGCAATATCTTCGAGCATGGCTTTTCGACGATCACCAAATCCCGGGGCTTTGACGGCTGCAACATTTAAAGTACCACGGAGTTTGTTCACAACCAGTGTCGCCAATGCTTCACCGTCAATATCTTCGGCAATGATCAAAAGCGGTCGTCCCGCCTTCGCCACCTGCTCCAAAACCGGGAGAAGATCCTTCATTGAAGAAATCTTCTTCTCATTGATCAGAAGAAGAGGGTTCTCAAAACCAACTTCCATCCTCTCCGAGTCCGTGACAAAATAAGGAGAAATGTAACCACGGTCAAACTGCATCCCTTCGACGATATCAAGCGTTGTCTCGGCACTCTTTGCCTCTTCAACGGTGATGACACCATCCTTGCCAACCTTTTCCATTGCTTTCGCAATCAGGTCACCAATTGTGGCGTCATTGTTGGCTGAGATTGTTCCAATCTGGGCAATTTCTTTCTGTGTCTGGCAAGGCTTGGAAGCGCTCCTCAACTCATCGGTCACAGCTGAAACGGCCTGATCGATTCCGCGCTTTAATTCCATTGCATTTGCGCCAGCAGAAAGGTTTTTCACTCCTTCCCGATAGATCGCCTGCGCCAAAATAGTTGCCGTCGTCGTTCCATCTCCGGCGACATCAGACGTTTTACTTGAAACTTCCTTGACAAGTTGTGCGCCCATGTTTTCATAGGCATCAGCCAATTCAACCTCTTTTGCCACCGTCACGCCATCTTTTGTGATGGTGGGTGCACCAAATTTCTTTTCAATTAACGCATTTCGCCCCTTAGGTCCCAAGGTGACTTTCACCGCATTACTTAATTGATTCACCCCTTTCAGGATTTTTGCCCTTGCTTCATCACCAAACGAAATCTGTTTAGCCATTTACTGCCTCCTTAATGTAAGTTTAATTGTCCTGTTTATCCCAAAACGCCGAGAATATCTTCTTCTTTCAGGATCAGGTATTCTTCATCTTCGATATTGATCTTGCTACCGGAATACTTGTCGAAAAGGATGGTCTCTCCAACCTTGACATCCTTGACGTCACCGCCAATCGCTTCCACTGTTCCCTTCTGAGGTTTTTCCTTGGCCGCATCCGGAATGTAGAGTCCGCTCGCTGTTTTCTCAGCTTCTTCAGAATAACGGACAAAGACTCTTTCTTTCAGTATTTTTTGTAAACTACAACAAACCATCGTCAATTTTTGATGCACTCTGCATTAGAAATAGAGAGATGGGTGCAATTAGCACTCTCTCGCTTCGAGTGCTAAGACCTTATATAACAATTAAAATCTGAAAATCAACCCCGGTTATTTTATTTTTCTTAAGAGGCTGGATATAGGGGATATTCAAGCAAATTAACTTGCCGGAAAAGAATCTGGAGGGAATTATTTATGTCAGTTTCTTATTAAAACGTAGAGTACAGAAACGAGAGTGATGAGAATACTGACTAAAAATCTTTAAACTTTAGATTTAACGTCTGTATTTAACGCACGAATTTCTATTTTCTGGCTGATAACATCGGAGCTGTCTCTTTAAATATCCGCCAACCCTTCATTAAATCAATTGCCTTACGAAGCTGAGTGTCCTCCACTTTCCCGGCTGACAAAGATTTAGTCTCATTTTTTTTATTTGATTTAGGGGTCGTTTTTTTTCCTTCTGCTGGATCGGCCAGTTCATTGATTAAATGTCGAGGCAGATCTTTTTCCCGAACAATAGGAGCGTCATTAACCTCATTGACCACGACTTGTTTCACAATAATATCAGGAGAAATCCCCTTATTCTGAATGGATCGACCTTTGGGTGTGTAGTATTTCGCAGTCGTAAGGCGGAGTGCCGAACCATCAGACAAAGGCAGGATTGTCTGAACAGACCCTTTTCCGAAAGTCTCGGTCCCCAGAATAACGGCACGTTTCCAATCTTGCAGCGCTCCAGCAACAATTTCGGAGGCACTCGCACTTCCTTCATTGACCAGAACAATAACAGGGATCCGACCCAGTTGACTCGACCGTTTTGTACGGTGTTCATCTTCTTGCCCGCTTCTGGATTTAATGGAAACGATCAATTGGTCACTTTCAAGAAACTGTTCAGAAACATCAACCGCAGCATTTAAAAGTCCTCCCGGATTATTTCTAAGATCAAGAATCAGGGAATGGATATCGCTTTCCAGCAACTTTTGAATCCCTTTTCTAAGATCCCTTGCTGAATGCTCCTGAAATTGCGTCAATTGGATATAACCAATGCCAGGCTCAATAAGCTCTGCTTTAACGCTCTTTATCCGGATCGTGTCACGAACAAGCGTGAAGATCCTTTCTTCACTTTCTGTTTCCCTGAAAATAGTCAGCGTGACTGCCGTTCCTTTCGGGCCTCGCATTTTCTGGACGGCATCCATTAAGGTCGTTTCTTCAGTGAGTAAATGTTGATCAACCTTAAGAATCACATCGCCTGCCATCAACCCGGCCTTTTCAGCAGGGGTATCCGCAATCGGAGCAACAACAACAAGTTTTTTATCCTTCACCCCAACTTGTAACCCGAGGCCCCCGAACTGCCCTCTTGTCTCGACTTGCATCTCTTTGTAGATTTCAGGAGGCATAAACGATGAGTGGGCATCAAGGGTGTTCAGCATCCCCTTGATAGCACCGTATATCAATTCTTTGGTATCGACCGGTTCGACATAAGTGCGGTTAAGTGATGAGAGAACTTCCGTAAAAACCTTGAGTTCTTTGTAGTCATCGGTCTTTGCGGAAACCTTGGTTTCCAAGCCCTTCGAGATGAAGAGGGTGACACCAAAGAGACCGATTGCCAAAAGCAGCGGGGTTAGTCCCATTTTCTTGACGAATTTCATATTTCCATCCTCTTGATTACAAGCGCCCAGTCTTCCTCAAGAATCGAGTATGATTCTCAAAAACGACCCTGTAACGGGTTCTCATCGACTTTACCAAAAAATGCCTTTACTGAAGGATTTACGAAAACCATTCACAACAACTTAAAACAATTGCGCCACCGAATAATTTCGTTTAGCCTCTTCTTTTTTGAAGCCAAACAAGCGGATTCACGGGTTCTCCCTCATGACGAATTTCAAAATAGAGTTTCGGATCACGGGATAATCCAGTCTTTCCAACCTCTCCAATCATACGCTCCTTTTTCACCATGTCTCCCACTGAAACCAGAACCTTATTCAAGTGAGCATACAAGGAATAATAGTTCTCACCATGATCAATAATGATGACCAAACCATAACCGCGAAACCAGTCTGCATAGACAATTGTACCATCATAAACACTTCGAACCTCACTCCCTCGTGAAGGCGCGATTTCAATTCCCTTACGATATATCATTGTATCAAATTTTGGATGCTTCTGCCGCCCAAAAAGGGACGCTACTTTTCCACCCTTCGGCCATTCAAGCCGTCCCCGTTCCTTGGAAAATTTTCCGGTACCAGAAACG
>JBHHWW010000043.1:0-12300 GCA_046756725.1 Nitrospiria bacterium
TTCGTTAATTGACACAATTAGAACCCTGTGATAGTGTTTTTACCATTTTGGGGGTCTGATGAGTACAGATGAATTAACACATTTTAATGTTGAAGGTCGTGCCAGAATGGTCGATATTTCGGCGAAGGCAACGACTTCCCGAACGGCTGTGGCAACCGGGATTGTCTTTATGAAACCGGAAACACTGGCTCGTGTTGAAGAAGGGAAAATTGCAAAAGGGGATGTTCTTGCCGTTGCGCAGGTGGCCGGAGTGATGGGGGCGAAAAAGACATCAGACCTCATCCCGATGTGCCATCCTCTTTTAATTACCAGCGTTGATATCCAGTTTGAAATCCTTCCAGCAAAAAAAAACGGTTCTGCCGCGATCAAGATTACGGCGACCGTCAAAACCGCTGGTCAGACCGGCATTGAAATGGAAGCCGTGACGGCCGTTTCTGTGACGGCCTTGACGATTTACGATATGTGCAAGGCCATTGACAGAGGGATTAGTTTCGGTCAAATCGGTCTTTATTCCAAAAGTGGTGGTAAATCGGGGACCTATACCCGCATTGAACCCCTTCCATGATTCAGATTGATCACCTGACAAAAGAATATTCCCCCGGGGAACATGCAGTGGATGATCTTTCCCTGCAGGTCGATCCAGGAGAAATTTTTGGTTTTCTCGGACCGAATGGCGCCGGAAAAACAACCACTATCAAGATTTTAACGACCCTTCTTGCGCCTACTTCGGGAAGTGTCACCGTTGCGGGTTATGATGTTCTGAAAAAACCTCTTGCAGCCCGAATGTCATTTGGTTATGTCGGGCAGAAAAGTGGTGTAGATCCTGCTCTGACTGTTTCTGAAAATCTCATTTTGCAAGGACGACTTTATCATCTTTCAAAAAAGAAGATTCATGAACGAATGGAGGTGCTTCTCGATTTATTTGATATGGCTGGACGGGAAGGACAATGGGTCGGCTCTCTTTCGGGTGGCTTAAAACGCCGTCTGGATATTGCGACTGCATTGATCCACGAGCCAAAGCTTCTTTTTCTGGATGAGCCGACCTTGGGCCTTGATCCAAAAAGCCGGTCAGATCTCTGGTCGTATCTGAGGCAAATTAACCAGGATCAGTCCGTGACGCTTTTTCTCACCACCCATTATCTGGATGAGGTGGATCAACTGGCACACCGTGTCGGTATTCTTGATATGGGACGTATTCAGATCGTTGGAACACCGGATGCGCTGAAAGACAGTCTTGGTTCAGATTCAATACAGTTCACATTCAAATCTCCTCTAAAAGGGGAGACGATGAACCAGTTTCGAAAAAACAAGTGGTTTAAAGAAGTGATTCAACAGGAGGCCGGACTTCGTCTTTACCTCGAAAATGCGCGGCAATCTCTTCCAAAAGTGCTGCAACTTATGGATAAAATGAACCTTGTTCCTCAATCCGTTTTTCTTGCACGCCCAAGCTTTGATGATGTTTATCTGAAATATACGGGCAAAGATTGGTCAGTCTCGGACACAGATGTCAAAAAAGAATGGCCTCAATGGGGAGAGGCATCAAAGAATAATAAGTGGGCGAAAAAATGGCAAAATTTGGAAGATAGTGCTGGTGAAAAAAATCAGGAATGGGAAAAATGGGGTGAAGCCACTGAGAAAAATAAAGATTGGAAGAAGCCTGAAAATAAAAATCAGGGGGTAGAAGACACTTCAAAAGAGGCATGGTCGGGAAATGAATGGTCGGACGGTGAAAATAGATGGTCCAAAAAGAAGTGGCCTGAACCCGACCCGTCTGACACCGAGCAGAAGTGGTGAACGCTGACATGGTTTGTTTTATATCTGACACAAGATATCTTTTTTTGAAACACCTTAAGATTACCTGGCGGATGCCGATGTGGACTTTTTTCGGCTTAATCCAGCCACTTCTCTGGTTGCTTATTTTTGGAGAACTCTTTAAAGGTTTGTCACAGCTACCTCAATTTCCGGAAGGGGATTATGTCCAATTCTTAACGCCGGGCGTTATTGTGATGACCGTACTTTTCGGTGCTTCCTGGTCAGGAGTCAGTCTTCTCCGTGATTTGCGTTATGGGGTCATGGAAAAATTGATGGTTGCTCCGATTGTCCGTTCTTCCATTGTCGTGAGCCGCCTCCTTCACAACGGCTTTACCGTACTCATTCAAGCCTCGCTTTTAATTCTTGTAGCTGCGGTCCTGGGTGCAGGGTTTCCGAGTGTACAGGGATTTTTCTGGATATGGATCGTGATACTTCTTTTGGCGCTGGGATTCTCTGCGGTTTCGAATGCCTTAGCTATGTTTTTAAAAAAGGAAGAACCCCTCGTCGTCATGGGAAATATGCTGACTCTACCCCTTCTTTTTTTCTCGCCGGGTCTCGTGCCACTCGATTTCATGCCCGCATGGATGCAACTTGCAAGCAAATTTAACCCGGTGACCTATGGGGTGGATGCCGTCCGCACCTGCTATCAGGGGACTTTCCATCAAGAATTTTGGATCAGCATGGCAGTGCTGGGCATCTTTTCTCTTATTTCTATTTTAACGGCAATCATGACTTTTGAGAAGGCTGAATAACCATGCATACGAATAACAGAAAAAGTTCAACAACAATTCGCTTGCTTCGGCATGGGGAAACCGATTATCCCAGAGGACGCTACTATAATGATGTAATAAATGACCCCCCGTTGAACAAGCTTGGTTCAGAACAGGCTCGGTTATGGGTAAAAAAAATGCGAGAGGACCGGCACCCATTTTCAGCTCTTTACGTAAGTCCCTCGCTTCGCACCGAAGAGACTGCGTTGATTGCAACGAAAGAACTGGCGCTTTCTGTCAATACAATAGATGGTTTGCAGGAGCGGTCGTTTGGCAGCTGGGGGGGATTAACACCGAAGGAGGTCCAGGCCCAATTCCCAAATGAATGGATGGCATGGAAGGATGACTTAATCGATTATGTGCCTCCGGGCGGCGAATCCCTGAGTGCGTTTTCAAAACGCGTCAATGAAACAACCGTACAACTGGTTACACGACATATTAATCGTACCATTCTGATTGTGACACATGTGGGGCCGATTCGCGCACTGGTCGCAGCGGCACTCGGCATTCCTTTCGATCACCAGCAACGTCTTGTGATAAAAAATTGTTCGATCACAGAAATTGAATTTACAGACCGCTGGCCAAACCTGCATTCGCTATCCTCCCTTCCAGAATAATTTTGGGTCAGGACGTGTAGTTTTCTTAGGTAGAAAGGCGTAAACCAAGACCTGACCCTAAATAAGATGCCAACCAGCCAGCATCAATGAGTCATAATATGAGAGAGGAATGATCATGGAAAAAGAGTCTTCATGGAAGATTGATGAAAATCAATCGGATGCGCAAAACCCAAATACTGCAGAAGCGCTTGATCCGATGCGGGTAATGCAGGTCAGTTCTTCCTATTGGCAGTCAAAGGTTATTCATACGGCTGTACGGCTCGATCTTTTTACCCGATTAAAGGGACGAACCGCCACGGCAGAGGAATTGGCAGATGAGTGTAAAGCCGATCCACGGGGAATGGAAATTCTGCTCATTGCGACTGTCGCTTTGGGTTTTTTGAGGCAAAACGATGGAAGGTATGGAAACACGCAACTTTCAACCACGTTCCTGGTGAAGGGGAGCAAGCAATATCAAGGCGGCATTGTTGCCATGTTTGACAGTTGGTACGGGGCATGGGGGGATCTGTATGATGCGGTGGTGAAGGGCACACCCGTCATTGATAAACCTCATGACCAAGGACCTGAAGCCCTCCGAAACTATATTTACGGGATGCATTATCGCGCCATGGCTCAGGGAGATCTTCTGGCGAAAGAAATTGATCTTTCAGACCGCAGGAACCTTCTTGATGTGGCTGGAGGGCCGGGGACTTTTTGCATCAAGTTCTGTCAGAAAAATCCTGATCTAATAGCAACAGTTTTTGATCTTCCTCAGACGCTGGAAGTAACCACCGAAATTGTGACTTCTTTTCACATGGAAAAACGGGTTCGACGAACGCCGGGAAGTTATTTGACAGACAACTTTGGAACAGGATATGACAGCGTTTTTCTTTCCTCGATGTTTAACCAGGAATCACCTGACACTATCGGAATGATCTTCCGAAAGGCCTTTGCGTCGGTTGATCATGGTGGCATGATTTTAATTCAGGATCAGATGTTGAATTCCGAGAAAACCGGTCCGGTACTTTCCGCCTTGATTGGAGTGAATCAGTTAATCCACACGCCGGGCGGAGCCGCCTACTCGGAAAAGGAACTCTCAGACTGGATGCAAGAAGCTGGATTCAGGGATATTCAAACCGTTATTTTGTCAGAACCCAGCCCATTTGCAGTGCTGAGGGGAGAAAAACCATAGTTTTTTTACAGCCACAGAGGATGTCATTTTTCAGAATTTTTAGAAGGATTTGCAGTACCCTTTTTATTTGCCTGTTTTTTTTTAGTTTTGTCTTATTCAGAACAAACGTTGCTTCTACTCAAGAAACCTCCTTGAACGGGAAAGAGGTGATACAACGGTCTCAAGATCTGATTTATGCAGTTCAGGATCAGAAAAACAAAGTGTTGTTATCTTTGATTGAGCGGGATGGCTCCAAAACAAAAATTGTAGCCATTCGTTATTGGAAGAATTATCAGGGCAAAAGTGGCATTGACAGCAAAATGCTCCTCATCACCGAATTTCCGCCAGATTCAAGAGGTATCAGTTTTCTCATTTGGGATTATTCAGAGAAAAACAAAACAGATGATCTCTGGCTTTATCTTCCGGCATTGAGAATAGTCAGGAGAATTTCTGCGAAGGATCAAAATGATGCGTTTCTAGGGTCTGACCTGACCTTCGGTGATATGGGACAGCGTCGTCTTGATGAAGATAGACACCGGCTTTTGCGAGAAGAAACCCATCGAGGAATACCAGTTTACGTGGTAGAGAGCATCCCGAAAGAAAAAGAGAGTATTTATAGTAAAAAGGTTTCGCTTGTTTCCAAAATGGACTGGACCATCTTGAAGATCGACTACTATGATCGAAATCAAACGCTCCTCAAGCGTCAAACCATTGATTGGCAAACCATCGAGAAGTTCTCTGTCTGGAAAAAAACACATGTGACGAATATACAAAACGGGCATCAAACCGTGTTTGAAGTCAGTGATCTTGATGTGAATATCGGGCTTGTGGACCATGATTTTACAGAACGATCATTGAAAAGGGGATTGAGATAGCCCTACAATTACTTGTTTCGAATAACAAGAAGGAGAAGAAAAAGTGCTTAAATCAATTAGAACGGGAGCCATTGAAAACCCCTGGTTTTTTAGGATCTTAATGCTGGCAGTTGCGGTTGTTTTCGCCTTCTCGATGGGTTGGTGGGGGTTCGGAGAGGGTGAGGGGCGATCTGAGAACTTTGTTGCGCAGATTGGAGAGGAAGGCATTACCGCCGAGGAATATCAAAGAGCATATCGTTCTGCATCAAAATTTTATCGAGAATTATTTCAGGATGAATATGATGATGCAGATTTACGTCAGCGGGTGATCAATGAGTTGATTGAGCGCAAACTCTGGCTTAAAGAAGCTCACAACATGGGGATTGTTGTGGCAGATGCGTCTTTGGCTGATTCGGTCTCAAATATGCCGGGATTTCAGAAAGACGGCCAGTTTGACCCTGAGCGGTATCAACGTGTTTTGTCTTTTGAGCGTTATAGCCCGCAATCCTTTGAGGCGAAACAACGGGAATTGCTGATGGTGGAAAAAGCCAAGCGGTTTGTACGAAACGGGGTTGCACTGACACCCACAGAATTAAAAGAGGCAGAAGAGAGCGATCCTGAAAACCCCGATCCTGACAAAACGGCAGAGGATCGTCTTACCCAAAAGCAACAAAGAGCCGTGATGGCCTACACCCTCGCTTTAAGAGAAAAAGCCTCGATTCTGATCAAAGAAGAACAACTTTAATAAAACTATTTTTTCTCCTGTGACCCCGCACCGAGGTGTTTGTTGGCCATAAAAAAAAGGCGGTCTTTCCTCGCCGCTTGGCTCTTATTCCTTATCCTCATTATGACAAATGGATGCCGAATGGAAAAAGGATTCATCTTCTTTCCAGAAAGCAAGGTTATTTCAAACCCTGGTGAACTGGGGATTCCGTTTGAAGATCTGACGATTTCAACAGAAGACGGCGTTGATCTCAACGCGTGGTTTGTTCCGTTTAAAAAAAGTCGAAAAACCCTGCTTTGGTTTCATGGAAATGCAGGCAACATCGGAGATCGGGTTGATTATCTCCAGCTTCTACACAGGAAACTGAAGCTGAATATCCTGATTATTGACTACAGGGGGTACGGAAGGAGTGGCGGAGAGGTTTCGGAAGAGGGGACCTATCGGGATGCGCGTGCTGCATATGATTATCTTCTTACACGAACGGACATTGACACCTCTCGGATCATTTTTTTGGGACGTTCTCTGGGGGCGGCGATTGCGGTTGATCTGGCGACCCACATTCTCCCTTTGGGACTTATTCTTGAGGCGCCGTTCACTTCCATTAAAGAAATGGCAGGGGTTGTCCTCCCTTGGCTTCCGGTCGGGCGATTTTTAGCGACAAAATATGATTCTCTATCCAAAATAGACCGGATACAGATCCCGCTTCTCATCATGCACGGAGACCATGATTCTGTTGTGCCATACCGCCAGGGGGAGAAGCTCTTCGATGCCGCCAATGAGCCAAAGCAGTTTTTCACGATTGAAGGAGCGGATCACAACGATTCCTACATTGTTGGCGGGGATGCCTATTTTAAAACAATGTCGAGATTCATTGATCGACTGGAGTCGCCTGCCCCTTTACTCAGGCAACATTGAAGTCTTGCTCAGACATCGAGGCTTTTCAGGGCTGTTTTTAGCTCTTTGGCCAGCGAAGAAAGGCCTTGTGAAGATTCGAATACACGATTGACCCCTTCTGTCGTGCTGACAGAAGCATCTGAAATGCCTTGAATGTTCACGACGATTTCATCGGTTCCCTGCGCGGCTTCGGCAATATTCCGGGTGATTTCAGTTGTCGTCGCCGATTGTTCCTCAATCGCGCCCGACACAGAAAGTGAAATTTCGTTGATCTTTTCGATGACCGATGCGATTTCTTCAATCGCACCCACTGCATTTTTTGTATCAGACTGAATAGTGAGAATTTGCTTGCTGATCTCTTCAGTCGCCTTGCCTGTGCCTTTTGCCAATTCTTTTACTTCATTTGCCACAACAGCGAACCCTTTGCCTGCTTCGCCCGCCCGGGCGGCTTCAATTGTGGCATTGAGCGCGAGTAGATTGGTTTGTTGCGCGATTGAATTAATCACCTTAATCACTTTCCCGATTTCACTTGAGGAGTCGCCCAGTTTCAGTATGGCTTCAGTCGTGTTATCAGCCATCTCGACTGCGCTGGAAGTAATCTGACTGGTTTCCTGAACACTTTTTGAGATTTCCTGAATGGTTGTTGACATTTCTTTCGTGGCTGCAGAAACCGATTGAACATTCTGATTCGTCTCTTCACTCGCACTTGAAACACGCTGGGCCTGGTCGCTTGTCTCTTTCGAATTAACGGTCATTTCCTGGCTGGACAGGAATAGTTGTTCTGACGAAGTTGCCAGGGAAGCGGCCGTTTTTGAAAGTGTTTTCCTCAGTTCGACTTCTGATGTCACAATAGACCAATTCGCCATGGTTCCGATGCGGTTTCGATTGATATCATAGATAGGCATTGCCGTTAAGTTGAGATGTTCAGTACCGAGAATGATCTTTTCTGTGTGAGGAAGACAATCGGGATTAGAGAGAATATTCCGTATTCTTTCTGGATTCTTAAAAATAGTCTTGATTGAACTTCCCACAATTTTATCCACTGGAATCGGAAGAAGATGTTGTATGTTTTTCAGTGTCTGGGTGGAAGCGGCATTCATATAGGTAATATTCAAATTTGTGTCAGCAAAAACGATATTGGAGGTGCTGTTTTCGACCATTGCAGAAATCTGTGCCATTTTAATATTACGAGCTTCTTCTTTTTTTAATCCTGAAATCATTTCGGAAAAACTTTTTGCGAGTATTCCGACTTCATCGCCCCTTTCCTGTACCAGATGATCGACTGCGCTGGAGACCGAGAGATCTCCTTTCGAGATTGCTTTTGAAACGCCGACCAGGACAGAAATCGGATTGGAAATCTGTTTGGCGATGACGATGCTGACCACAATGGCAATCAAAAGAGAGATCACCCCGATAATCAGCATAAGCCGTTGGATATTATCTCGAACAAGCATCGCTTTGTCTCTGGAAATCTGGATTAAGTAAATCCCGGCAGATTCCTGTGTTTCTTCCTGGATAGGGAGCAGCACAGATGTAAATGTTTCAGATCCGATCTTTATGTTAAAAGGCGGACTGGCTGTCCTTTTTTTTATTGTTTCTTGAATGAACCCGTTTAAGTTCGACAGCATTTTTCTTAAATCATCTCGTTCTTCCATCCCCCAAACGGAGGCAATCACCGTTCCACGGGAGATAAAAGAAATCTTGCTTTTTGTCATCTCTGTAATTTTCCGGACATACTGATCGTCAATTTTATTGCCCAGAGAGATGGTGCCTTGTATTGTTGGACCGGCCTTGATGGGCAAGGAATTTATTTGGTACACCTCGGAACCCTCAATGAGCAATCCAAAGCCTTTCTTTCCCTGCATGGCCTTGCTTACCGACGAAAATCCGGATAAATCTTCTCCGTGCTCCTTCTTGTCTGTTCTCGACAGGGTCCGTCCTTCTCCATCTGTGAACATAACGAGGTCGCTTTTGGTATTTTTTAGCGTGTCTTGAGCAAATTGACCAATCGCAGCAGGGTCTTTGCCCATCACCAATGCCCTGACAAAGGATATTTTGGTGAGAAGACGGTTTTTCAATGCCGATTCTTCCCCCTGTGTAGAGAGGAAGGACATGAAGATTGTCTGTGCCTGTTTCAGATTAAGCAGGAGGTCTTCTTCTGCTTCAGCTTCAATAGAAGAATTGACCATTAAAACCGTTGCTGCGATAGAGACAGACATCAAGAGGATAATTGATATCAGGATTTTTCGCCCCAGACTCAGATTTGAAGTGACTTTTTTTATCCCTCCGCTCATAGTAATTTTCCTTCTATTTTACGTGACAGTGAATTCATGAAGCATTCCGATCATAAAATGTGGCTGCCCGGTTTTTAGATCGACCTGGAAGCAGAGAAGAAGATAGTTGCCAGGTTCAAAAGTGGCGGTCACGTTTCCGGTGGCCCCAGACAGAATCGGCGGCATATTGCCTTTCATTTTTCCGACTTTTCTTAATGAACCCCCTGCACTGATCACTGATTTAAAATTTGAAGCAGTGATACCATTTTTTAATTTAAAGATTACGACTTCATGCAGCATGGTTCCCGCATTTTTGACATGAAGGGTATGTTTCCCGGGAGATACGACTCCTGTGAGCCCAATCTCGAATTCGTCAATAATAATGGAAGCACCGGTTTTTTTCGATTCCAGAGGTGTTTCGGCATGGGCTGCATTGAATGTGAGGAAGAATAGAAAAATGGGAATAATGAGCAAACGCAATGGACGATATTTGCTATTTTGCCTTGTTTTACTCATGAAACGATTTTCGAAGAACATCTGAATTACCTCCATGCTTGATTGTTTATACGGCGTTATTTTTCTGACAACCCTGCCAGTTGCCCCGCCATTTTTGTGAGACCATAAGATTCCTCGCCCACGCTGTCTGCCTCTTTGAGTGTGCTTTCAGCAGTGTGAATAATTTTTTCTATTTCCAAAACGACTTGTCGCGCGCCTTCTGCCGCAGAGACCATGTTGCTGCTGATTTCACTGGTCGTGACGGACTGTTCCTCAACGGCGCTAGCGATGGATGTCGTAATTTCGTTGTTCCGGTTAATGATGTTCGAAATTTGGTTAATGGCATTGACCGCTTCCTGTGTATCGGACTGTATTTTTTCAATTTGATGACGGATTTCTTCGGTTGCCTTGGTTGTTCCACTTGCCAGATCCTTCACTTCCGTGGCGACGACTGCAAAGCCTTTTCCTGCATCGCCAGCACGAGCGGCTTCGATTGTCGCATTCAAGGCCAGCAAGTTTGTTTGCCCGGCGATGTCGCTGATAACTTTGATGATCTTTCCGATTTCTATGCTGGACAAATCGAGTTTTGAAATAATGCCATTCATCTTGCCAGACATAACAACCGCTTCTTCTGTAATATGATTTACCTCTTGTACATTCTTGGAAATCTCTACGACCGTCTCAGACATTTCTTGAGCAGAAACTGAAGCAGACTGCACACTGGTATTTGTCAGGCCGCTTATTTCAGAAACAAGTTTTGCCTGGTTCCTCGTCCCTTTTGCGTTCTTCTGCATCGCTTGACTCGAAGTCATAAGATCTTTGGAGGCGTTTCCAACTTCATCCGAAACACGTGCAATGGCGATATTCTGTGCCGCCTCCTTCTTCAGGCCTGCAATCATCCTTGAAAAACTTTCCGCCAGTATTCCGACTTCGTCCCCCCTTTCATTGACCAAATGATCAATTTCTGAGGTGATGGAGAGGTCTCCGTTTGAGATCGCATTCGAAACACCGACGAGGACAGAAATCGGACTGGAAATCTGCCTGGCAAGGACGATGCTGATGACAACTGCGATCAAGAGGGAAATCACCCCAATGATTATCATGAGCCGCTGAATATGATCCCGAATGATCATTGCTTTGTCTTTGGAAATTTGAATCAAGTAGATTCCGTCAGATTCCTGCACTGCTCCTTGGACAGGTAGGAGCACGGATGTAAAGGTTTCTGATCCGATCTCTATATCAAAAGGCTTGCTTCGTGTTCCGGTACGGATTGTTTCCTGAAGCAATTCTTTTAATGGATTGGCATTGACTCTCAAATCCCATCTTTCATCTTTTCCCCAAACGGAGGCGATTACGACTCCTTTGGCAATAAATGAGATTTTACTCTGCGCCATATCCGAGATCTTCTTAACAAATTGGTCATCAATCTTGTGTCCTAGTGAGATGGTACCTTGTATTGTCGGACCGGCCTTGATGGGCAGGGAATTGACTTGATAAACCACGGGACCCTCAATCAGAAACCCAACGCCGTCTTTTCCCTGCATGGCCTTGCTGATCGATGTAAAACCAGAGAGATCTTCTCCAAACTTCTCCGTATCTGTCCTTGCCAGAATCTTGCCTTCTGAATCCGTGAAAATAACAAGATCACTTTCCGTATTCTTGAGCGTGGTTTGAGCGAATTGGCCAATCGCATCCGGGTCCTTTCCCATGACCAACGCTCTGACAAAGGATATTTTGGTGAGAAGACGGTTCTTCAGTGCTGACTCTTTCCCTTGTGTGGACAGGAAAGACAGGAATATCGTTTCGGCCTGTTCCAGTTTACGCAGGAGGTTTTCTTCAACTTTTTGCTGGACTGAAGAATTAACCATAAGGACAGTTGTCGCGATAGAAACCAGCATCAATAAGACGCTTGATATCAGGATCTTTCGTCCCAAACTTAGATTGGAAGTAATTTTTTTTAGACCCACGGTAACTCCGATTATCTTTTTATTTTGAAATTTATTGTCAGAAGAAGGCTAAAGACCAATATCGACCGTAACAGTCTCTGAAGGACCCACGGTGACGGTCATGTCTTTTGATTTATCGGGATTCACCCACGCCCTGATGGTGTATGTTCCCTCAGGAACATCCTTGATTTCGAATTTCCCTTTTTTAGTGGTCAAGGTGAAAAAAGGATGGTCCAGGACGAGAATAATGCCGCGCATTTGCTCATGCATATTGCAGAAGATATCGACTTTTCCGGAGTCGCCAAAAACAGTATTCGGATTTTTCCCAGGTCCATAGGTACCTAAATCAAATGTGGCCTTCGGGGTGAGAGAAAAGGCATTGTGGAATACGGTATCTTTATTTGGAAAATCGACGGTTGTTCCTTTAACAACAGGCAAAACCCGAGGAATATATTTCTGGTTTTTTTGAACCATCGTTGCGTGTTCTGTGGGAACGGTAATGGCGCCTTTCACATCGACAAGATGAACTGCCGCTAATTTCTTGCCTTTTCCGAATGCGGTTACAGAGCCGGTAATGGTGCCCGCCCAACTTGCTGTGACCATGAATGAAAAAATCAATGCTGAAACTAAAAGTTTAGAAAACATTGGTATTCCTCCTTGTCGGTTTTAATTCTAGATTTAATTCTCATTAACCGCTTGGTGTCCACACTGGCGACTCTCTCTACATCGGCTGAAAATAAGAAAAACTTTAGCCTTTCTTCGAGT
>JBHHWW010000044.1:0-12003 GCA_046756725.1 Nitrospiria bacterium
CGGGACATGATTGCCCTGAAAAAACAATTCATGACTTATTCAGAGCTTCCTTAAAATAGACATGAGTTGGCTTTGGGACAGGGAGGAAGGACGTATCAGAAGATTATGCTTTCTTTTTGCTCAAGATTTCGATCATCTCTTTATGGATCTTCCGATTACTCCCGAGAATTTCATCATCATAGATGGAGTAAGGCCCACCGGAGAAGTCGGTGATTCTCCCCCCGGCTTCGCACAGAATAAGAGATCCAGCGGCCGTATCCCAAGGGCGCAGCTTCCCCTCCCAGAACCCGTCAAAACGTCCAGCGGCAACATAACAAAGATCCAGGGCCGCCGATCCAGTTCGCCTCACCGCCTGGGCATTAAGAGTAAAATTAACGAAATGATTGAAGGTATTTGCAGGATTGGTCTGAATGTCATAGGAAAAGCCGGTAACCAAAAGGCTCTGGTCCAGCGCTTTCACCGCAGAGGTCTTAATCGCTGAGCCATTCAAAAAAGCCCCCTTCCCTTTTTCGGCATTGAAGAGTTCCCGCCGGACAGGATCGTAAATCACGCCCATGCGAATGCGGCCCTTCACCTCCAGAGCAATTGAAACACAAAAAAAAGGAAAACGGTGCGAGAAATTAGTCGTACCGTCTAAAGGATCTATGATCCATTTGTATGAAGACCGGCCCTCTCCTCCAGAGCCTTCTTCCGCTATAATTTGATGATCGGGAAAACTACGGCGGATGACGCCTACGATGGCCTTTTCCGAAAGCATATCAACATTCGTCACAATCTCCAGCGCCTTCTTATATGAAACCGTAATTTCCTGCCGAAGCCCCTCCCTCAGAATTTTCCCGCCGCGTTTCGCAGCAAGGACAGCAACCTTTTTAAAAGCTTCCATATCACCCATGACAAGAATATATCATCTCAGGTTCTTTTTTGCTTGCAATATCCGGTCAAGATTAACGATTGATCTTGCGGCAAAGCGAAGACATCCATTGCCATTTACAGCATTCCCCTGGACGTACTGCATCCACAGGCTTAATTGTAAACCTTCTTATGCCAAGGCGACAGCGCAAGCGGTTGGTTGCCCGAACAAGGTTCCGGGCTTCGCGTGTAGTAGAATCCCATGCGGGGCAGAGTCCCGTAAGGTAATAGAGAACATACCTGACCTAAGGAATGATCTGGGTGAAAAATCAGCCTCCACATCACGCGCGTTTTCCACTCATGTGAAAGTGGAGAACATGAGATCTATAGCTTGGCGAAAAATCCTTGGGTTTCCGACGGAAACCCATTTCAATAAAAGGAACAAAAACCTTTTACTCTTGATTGAGTGGATGAACCAGGCGGGGTGGACCTTATTAAAAAGCCTTTTTGTATTTTCAGACTCCAATTTGCAATAATTACACACTTATCATCATAACTATATGATATTACAGCCTTTTTTAAGATAGGTTTCCGACGGAAACCTATTAAACAATTGCACTGAAATGTCATTAAAAAAGATATCTCACGATAATATACGACTAATAGATTTTTTGGAGACCCCTGCCGCAAGGCGACGAGCTTCCTTCAACCCGAAATGAAAAACAACTTTTCCCCGACCGCAAACCTAGCACTGTGTCGTCGAGGGTATTGCCCTATGGACAGGTTAAGATCTAAAAATCACATCTCAAAACATCTCCCCGGACCAGCTTATAATAAGTATATATTTTTTTAATATTTATTAATTTTATCCTTGCAATGCAATTTTTTATGTGGTAGATATCCTAGCTATGAGATTTAATAAGACCTGACCTCATCCACTGGAAGGCAATATTTATACTATTATGGAATATATTTTGCAGCTATAACGTCCATGTTTGAAAGATGAAACATTCTTGGATTGGACGTCTTCCACTTATATCTTTAGATCATCAATAAGAAGTGAGAAAGAGGGCTTATGAAACTTGAAGAAAAAATTGCATTACGACGAAAAGAGGCTAAGGTGAAACGGGACGCCGCGGGAAAATCACCAGGTCCAGCTAAAAAACTTATCCCCGAGGCAGATGAAAAAGCTTTTATCATCCCGATTGACCGAATCGAAGTCCAGTCACAGGCAAGAAAGACCTTTTTTGATTTAGAAGGTCTTGCCCAGACGATTAGAGAGTGGGGACAGCTTCAGCCTGTAATTGTAAAAAAGATGGGGTTTGAAAAATATTTATTGATCGACGGAGAAAGGAGACTTCGCGCCGTACGGGATATTTTAAAGCAACAAACTATTCGAGCCGTTTTACAAGATGTCCATCTGGAGGGGTCCGAATTAAGGTTGACGCAGCTTATCGTCAACCGGCAACGGGACGACTTCCCTCCCATGGAGCTCGCCGAAGAGTTGAATGATTTAAAAAAAAGATATCGTTTCACAGACTCTGAATTGGCCGAGCGGCTTGGGATGGATAAATCGTGGATTTACAAACAACGTTCTCTTGCCGACGCACCACCTGAGATCAAGGAGAAAATTCGTAGCGGGAGCCTTGCTGCGACAACATATCTCAATAATAAAAAGACACTCCTTGAGAAACGCAGCCGGAAGGTCTTTTTAAAGCTTCCCTACGAAGATGCCCTAAATCTCGCAAAACTTCTACAAAAAATTTCAGAGCACAATAATTTAACCACAACAATAGATATCGGGGAAAAACCAAAGAAAAAAGAACTGCTTTCTCTTCTGAGCCAACGCGCCCCGGAACTGTTGGCCTTATTAAATAAGGGAGAAAAAGATCAATAAATAAACCTGCCCTGTTTGAGCCTCACACAACAGGACGTATTCATGAGCCTTAACAGTCATCTTGTAGGGGATTCCACGCCAAAAAGGAGAAAAAGACAATGAAGAAACAAACATTTTCGGTTATTTTTATCATCAGCTTGTTATTGATCGCTGTCGCGGGTCCGGCCGCAGTCCCATTGCTTCAAGGCGAAGCCCATGCTCAGGCGAAACTTCCAACGTATATTAAGGGCGGCGGAAATGTAAAAACCCGCATGATAGCAAAAGGAAAGACCGCAACGGAGCTCATCGCCCTCCTGGCCGTGATGCTCGGTACCGCCGCCGTGATTGTCGGCGGCATAAAACTGGGCATGAACAACAAGCAAGGCGGAAAAGAACTCATTATCGGCGGAGTTTCTTGTCTCCTGATCGTCGGGATGGCCTACGGTGTCGCCAATCTGGTTGTCAAATAGCAAAAGGAAAGCCCATGATTCAATCACAGCGGATAAATATCCTTCTTTTTTCATTCCTGATAGCGAGTCCAATCTTTAATCGCCCCGCGGAAGCCGTCGTCAACACTGCCCGGCTAGAGGCCGCAGGAAGGGAAATCACGGAGTTGATTGTTCTCTTGTCTGTGATTGCGGCAACCATCGGCATCTTGATGGGTGCGATCAAAATCAGAAAAGGACAGCACACTGAGGGAAAAGATGTCATTACCGGAAGCTGTGTTTGTCTTTTTGTTGCTTCCACCTTATATATGATCATTTCTCTGGTTTCGGGATAAGATATGCCTGCGTTTAACAGCCGTTTGAAGCCCAGGAAAATAGGCCACCTGCCCTTGTATGCTGTGATCGGCATGTTGTGCATGCTGATTACTGCTGTACTGACCATTGTTCTGCAGACGGGACTTAAAGTGGTAATGATGGTCCTTTTTGGGGGATTTCTCTTCCTTACCGTGTTTTGTTTCCGGGTGGGAGATGAGATCTCATTCTTTCCGATCAAACTTGCAAACAAACGTGAAAAAAATCGCGTCACTTCTGAAACCTGGACGGACGCCTAGATGCTGACAAAACGAAAACAATATCCTGACTTATATTCCTGGAGCCACCCCTTGGGAGACACCGTGCTAGCCCACCAGGATGGTGCTGTCTCAATTTATATTGATTGGGCGGGTTTTGATGTCGAAATGCGCTCAGAGCTTGAACGTCGGAGTGTCACCGCAGAATTATTGTCCGCGCTCAACACTCTGGAACCGGGATATTGCGCGGAATTTCATTTCTGGCGCGAGTGGGACCCGACGTTGGCCGATACCTATCGGAATCGGGAAATGAAGCGCGGTGGGGCCTTTGCGAAAGCGATCCGGGAGGCCCAGGCGGATCATCTTACCAAATACGGCATGTCCAACCAGGTGGGGATTGTTCTGACCAAAGAACCTGAGTCCTCTTTCTGGGGTGGGGCGAAAACCGCCTTAAAAAATCAAAGCCGTTCCGCCAATGAATTATTTGAGCATGCGGAGATATTAGCAGCAAAGCTTCCAGGCGGAAAAACGGCGCCCCTGCAAACATATTTTAACCGCATTTCTCAGAGCTATGATCGGAAGCGTTACAATAAAAAGCGGATCTTCCGCTATGATTCCAGGTTTTTGCTCTCCGAATCCATTCTCTCCGAAGCACCCTCGAACAAGGCAGAAGATCATATCCTGATTGGGGGGGAGCGAAGCAAAGTCTTGCTGCTTTACCTCTACCCGGATGCCTTTCCTGGATGGTTTCTATTTTTGTCTACGATCAGCATTCCTTTGCATATTTCCTTCATCTTAAGATCAACGGACAAGGCGGCAACCTTACAACAGGCCGAACGGGAAACCCGCCTGGCGGAGGGCACCCTGGGTGAGCGCGGGGGAGAGGATCAATCCCATAAGATTGCAGCACTTTCAAATTTCAGAGCCTATATTGTTGAAAATAATCTTCCGGTGTTTCAAAACAGCTTTATCATTCATCTGCATGGATCGCTCGAAGAAAACGAACATCAAGCCACGGTAATTTCAGACTGGATTGAAAAACATCAAGGCCAAATCCGGTCCCAGGATTATATACAGCATCCTTACTGGCGCACGGCCCAGCCTGGACAAGGCTATAGAAGCCCGATGTGGCGGCCCGATGAAGGAGAACAGGTTGCAAACATGATTCCCGCCCAGGTTTTCAAATCCGGAGAGGCCGACCCGGAATCATTGAGACTCGGGGAGTCGGGGCAGTTGATTGGTTTCAGCCTACTCAATCAGCCGGTCGCACATTCACTAACTGTTGCAATGACAGGCGGCGGGAAAGGAGTTGATAAAATCGCTACCATTGCCGAAACCTATCCCTACGGTATGGATTGGTATATTCAGGAGGTCGGTCCAACTTACCGTTATGTCGTTGAGGGTTTTGGCGGTACTTACACGCAAGTAGATCCAAGGCATACGGTTGTGAATCCCCTGCCTCCGTACAATCTGGCCGACAATTCAGCAGATCGCCCTCTGGATCCGATTGTCGCCGGGACAACGGCAAATGCCCTGGCCTTTCTACTCACCGATGGCCAGACCACCTTGACAGTACATGAAACCGCCGCAGTGCAGTCTACCCTGCAATTACTTTATTCCGTGCCCTCTTCGGATAAAGCCCCGCTTCTACCGGATTTGCTCTCTGAACTTGAATCTTATGATGTCGAACAAAAAGAACAGCAACTGGCTGCAAAAGAAATGGCTGCAAACCTTTCAAGCTTTCTGGAAACCACGGAGGGGCAGTTGTTCAGTCAGCCTTCAAACCTGGCCATCTCTGAAGGGATCTGCGGGGTTGACTTGAAAGATGTGGACAAGGCGAACCCGAAACTCTTGAAGTTCTACCTCATATTTATTTCTTTGCAATATAGCCACCTGGCCTTTTCCGGAAAAAGACCCTCCACCTGTCTTTTTGATGAGTTCCATAAATTCATACGGGTTTCACCTGAGATTGTCGGCGCCTTTATCTCCATGATTACCCGGACTGGCCGAAAGGACTATAGTTTTGCCGACATAGTGACACAGGGGACCAGTGAAATTGATGCGATTGAAAAAGAAGTGATCAACAGTATGCCGATGAGATCCCTACTCTATCGAGGGGATGAGTGGGAGGATATCGCAAAGCGCATCAACATGCCGGATACGCCCCTGAACATTTGGAAGCGTTTTCCCTATCCCTTAAGATTAGACTGGCGGCCCGCAATTCGATCCCTTGCCTCCGACTATTACAATCTCCACTTGACATTCCCGAACATCATCCTGGATCTTGGCAACACAAACCCTGAAGACCTGAAAATGAAAGAACGAATCGCCCAGGATATAGACGATCCTTTAGGACGCTTGCGATTGTTCAGACAATATAAAGAGGGGAAATTAAAATGAAAAGATCGATATTTTTTATGCTGGTCATCCTTCTATCCCTTATGGCGGTTCAGCCTAAACCTGCCAAAGCGATTATGACATTTGACCCCACGGCGAACAAAACCCTGATGGCAATCTGGTCAAAGCTTACAGTAATGTACACCACGCTAAAAGGCCATTTGGATACCGCGGTTGAAATAGAAGAGATCATGGCTGAGGCCCACAAAAGCTATCAGACGATTTCCAATCTGGATCTGAGTCAGATCGCGGAGGATTTTAAGTCAGGAGGGCTCATCAGCAGTGCGGGCCGGTTTGAAAAATTAGGCGCAATCCAGCTCGAAATTGAGAATAAGATATCAAGGGGGAAGGATCATATTGATTATGCCGTTGCACAAAAAAACCGGATTCAGAATTTAATCCGCCTGGCAAGATTAAAAGCTGCGTCATTTGAGAATATGAGCAAAGCAAGTCTGGATTTGAAGGAGCGGGATTCCGCTCAGATTACCGCACAGTCAACAGCAACACTGGCGGCCCTGGCTACAATCGAAGCCTCTCAAAAAGGGAAAAGAGCCCTTGCAAGCGCCAAAGCAAAAAACGAGGAGAAAAAAACGATGAACCGGATGGCTAAAATCTATACGGCGATGGGGAAATAATTGAAAGCCCTGGAGCTCCTCATTCTATCGATTGATCCGGATCGGGTTTATCTCTTTGGAGAACAAGTGGCCTGGACCGTTTTTACCTATATGACTCCGGTCCTTTTGGTCATTGCCGTTGCAGTTAGGACGCTCGAAACCCAATTGGACACCACAACTTCCATGGGTAAATGGGAACGGGCCCTCAGGGATTTCTTCCTCTTTGGTTTTTTAATTGGATCTTATTTCGGGATCATGATGATGTTTAACGTCCTCATGAATGAGATCTATGTGATGACGCACGATCTCGGTAATTTTGAGCTGCTTGCCAAACAAATCGAGAAAATGATCGCTAATGAAAATCCAGGAAACAATGAAAAAATTGGCACAGCCTTGAGCAACTTCTCCTTTTGGGCAGGCAATCCCTTCCTTTACATTACGACTGCATTTTATTGGGTATCAAACTTTATAGTGGTCAGCACACATGTCATTCTGAAAGGGACACATGGAATAATCTATACCTTTGTTCTGGTCTACGGTTTGATTGCAATTCCAATGTCGATGACATCCAATTTTAAACTGCTTAAAGGCTGGGCCACGCTTCTTGGCGGGACGATGCTTTGGCCGATTGTGGAAGGTCTGCTCCTGGGTTTTTTTGGGGTCCTGTTTCAGGATGCCACCCGGGAAATCATTCATGCCGGCAACATGCCGACCGGTGAAAACAACCCGGATTTTAAGGTCTTTTTTTCTGTCATCAATGTGACTCTGGCTTTTATGATGATTTTGGCTCCCGTCATTTCAAGCTATCTTGTTTCCAATGCGCACTCTATGCTTGCCATCCTAACACCCTTTGCATCCGGAACCCTGTCTGTTGGTTTGGGCACGTTATCCGCAAGCAGGACTGCGGTTTCAGGAGGATTCGGCTTCGAAGCAATAAAGTCCGGTTCAGAAATAACGCGGTTGATATCTCCCAGCATGCTCTCTGGGCGATGTAACCCCCTGGGCGCAAGCGGGGGAGGGCCCGGTACGGGGCCATACAGCGGAGGACCGAGTGCGCGCGCCTACGGCGCTTGCAGTGCAGGAAACACTTCAGGACCGAACAACAAGGGCTCCGCAGCAGACTCTGCTGAAAGGAGCGAGACCGCATTGAAGACAAAGAAAAAAAGAGAAGAAAATCCAAACGGAGGGCATCTTAATAATCATTCGCTGAGAAAAACAAACGTCGATAAGGAAAACTTGACATGAGCCAGATTGGTAAAATTTCCAGAAATATTGACATTGAGCAAAAAAACAAGGAGAATGTGCCTCTTTCAGCCCCACCCAGGATTGAGAGAAATGATCTCATAAAAGCCCACGGTCAAACAGGTTGGCTGATCCTGCGACTCCAGCGCTATGCTTTACTGGGATGGGGTCTTTTTTTTGTTCTGTTTTTTATCCTGCTTGGGTCGTATTTTCTAAACATGGTACTGCCAAAATCAGTGATGGTAGTAGATAATGAGGGCCAGTACATTGGTGACGTTGATTTCTTTGAGCCGGTCAAGCGGCATGACGACGAACTGATAAGCGCGGGCAAGCGATTCTTGTCTTTTTATTTATCGATGAATAGCGAAACAATTTTTGAAGACTACGCCATTGCAATGAATATGATGGAAAAATCGCTCTTAGACCAAACGAAGGAAAATATTAAAAAGGACGGATACCTTGCCCGGATTTCAAAGGCAGGGTCAAGATCCCACATCGAATATAAACTAGGAGAAGACGGAACGCGGCTCATCGAACGGAAAGCGCTTGAATCAAGCAGCCGATACAAAGGTGTCTTGACTATTTTCCCCTTAGAAGGACCGCCTGTCGAAAGTCCATTCAATATCACCCTCTTTATGAAGGCGGTTCCCAGCACATCCTTAAGGAAATCGGGCATTGAAATTACTGCGATTCACGATAATTAGTCTGTTTTTATCCTTCTTTTTTCTCGGGACGGCTTCGGCTGAGCCAAGGAAAAAGACAGTGACCTTGAAAAAAATAACCCACCTGGTCGTGGAGATTGTTCCGGATCTCGGCACGCATTTTATTTTTCCCTTCGTGTTGGACGAGGGAGACAGCGCCATCCCCTTTACAATGGTTTCCACTAACAAGGTCTTCTCTACCGCCAGGAAGGAAAAACGCAACTCTTTTGTTGTCCTGGTAGACCGGGAGAAAATTCCACCACAGTTCCAAGGCGGAGAAATCCCTCAATATTTTGGGAATCTCTTTCTGACGGCGGGGGATTATATGGTATCCATTGAACTTCGGACGACCAACGATCTGACCCAACACTATACGGACATCGTCTTTAAATTTGGACCCTTGGAGCAGGAAATTCTGATTCAGAAGGTGATTGACCAGCGGGTCAGGAGACTGGAAAGCGAATACCGGCAGCGCATGGAGGAAATTGATCTCCTCGCTGAGAAAAAAGTGGTCGAAAAATTAGGGGAGCTGGCAATTCGCACACCCGTGACCAGGAAGATCAAAGAAGAAGCGGTCGAACGATTGGGCGAAGGTGAAGTTGTCTTATATGTGGACCGATCTTTAAGCTACGGCCCTTTTCTCTCCATTGTCTATGAAATTGAAAACAAGGGCAGGACGGGATTGACGATCACGGATATTCGTCTCATGCAGGAAAATACCGTGTTGGGGAGCAATATAGAAATTAAGTCGGAAAAAGACTTCCCGCCGAGATTAATGTCTGATCAAACCCATAAAGGGGTGATTTCCATAACAAAAAACATCATTACCCCGGACGGATTGTTGACCTTACAGGTCACGACAAACAAAGGAAACATCGAAACCACATGGTAATGGTTTTTCTATTGATATTGCTCTTTCCGCTTTCCGCCCAGGGCATCACAGCAGACGAGTTACGAGAGCTGTCTGACATCTGGGAGACAAACCAACGGGAACGGGCCGGGCGGATTGAGACCAAAGATCTAAATAAGCTGATTCCGAAGAAGCCCGGAAAAAAGACGCCACCTGTCGAACCGGAAGGCGCAGAGAAAAATCAGGCTGACACGGTCAAAAAAACTCCTCCGGTAATTGCCAGAAAAAAAGCCCGCCGGAGACTTCCTGATCAAGCGAAATCAAAAAAATCTGAACAAGAAGCAGAATCGGCCCTTTTTCCGGGTCGGCTTCCACCGCGGATGATAGAACAGAATGCGAAGGGAAAATATTTCCCGCCGCCGCGTCAAGGCGGCTTTGACGCGGTAACGGATGCCGTGAGTCCGGGAACGACACGAAGGTTCGGGATTTCGATTGGGACCTGGATCAAGGGGGAACTCAAAAGGCCGGCGAGTAATGCAGAGCCGGGCCTCATCGAAATTTACACTACGGAAGAGGTTGGCGGGAAGCTCAGAACTTTGCCGTCCGGCACCACCCTTTTTGCCGGGAAAGCTTACAACACCGGAACAAAAAAATTAGACTTGCTTGTGGAAAAAGGGATTACCCCGCAAGGGTTTGAATTTGAGGTGCAGGGGCTGGTGTTTGATCTTCATAAATCGGCAGGCTTGATCGGCAACATTACAACGGATTCCGAGATGATCGTTGAGCGCTCAACGGCCAGGGGCCTCATCGCGGCAGGGGAAAAAGTCGTAGAGAATATTGCCGGTTCTACAATCATCGGGGCGGCAGGCTCCGCCGCCGCAGAGTCTTTATTCAGCGATAGCGCAGATGCAGTCCACGAAACAAAAAAGCTTAAACAGACGATCCGCTCGGTCCCTCAGGCCCTGCTGATCCGCGTGGAGAAAACCTTTTAATGAAGGCTTTGGTCTTTGCCCTTTTATTTATCATGCTATTCCCCAGAGCCTCTCCCGCTCGATCCTGGAAAGCCGGGATAATGATGGGTGGAGCAGTTGTGTCCGTTGATGATCCAGCGGGAAGCACTGAAATCAAAACACATCTCTCTTTTCTAAACGGCATCGCAACGATTCCTTACAGGAGAGACCGGCGGATTTTTGCTCATCTTTTTTACAACCGCTTTGATCTTGATAACAGCAACAACAAAGTCTCCGGAGAAGTGACAAGCCTTGGGCTCAACACATCCTATCAGGTAAAACTAAGACTTTCGCGACACTGGAAACCCTGGATCGGAACGGGGCTTGGCTTTTCAAACGACAAATTCAAAAACCGGATTCTGCTTGATGATGAAGGGTTTATCATTAAGGATTTTCCCGACCGGAAGGAAGAGGCATTCAATTTCCTGATCAACGCCAACATGATCATAAAACAAGTGCGACCCTTTAACCTCGGCATTCATTTTCAGTATGAATTTCCGATTTCAGGGAATGTCCAACGGTTCACCTTAGCCGCGACCATACTTTACTAAAGCTCATTTTCATGAAGGATCCTTCCATGTTGAGACAATTTAGGATTTATTCCACCTTGTTTTTCTTATTGGTGCTGATTTCCTGAGGAGGTAGCGGTGGCGGTGCTCCCGATCAACCGATTCTGATTGAAGCCAGAGGCGAGCGACACCGGGATCACCCTGATGGAAAGACAGGTCCATCTAAAACAAGCTGAGCAACGACTATCACTTGATCCACATTGGCTACTCCCCATTTTATGGAGGATTGAGTTTAGGAGTGTCCTCAGCCAATATCTCTGAAAAAAGTTTTTAACTCTCAGTGAAACCCTGATCATTTCCCAACAAGCAAAGGCTCTACTCGCTGGAAACGAGTATCAGGTTGCCTCAATCCATGTTTTGAAGTTGCCTGGTAAAAATATTTTTTTAGCATATGATTGCGAATTTGCAGCAATGCCTAATAGCTCAATACACACCTGATTACGGCAGACAAGAGCATTCCCAAAGAGCTCCCTAATACCGCCATATCAATCGATTCTTATCTCACATAATGGGTGAGCTAACCTGCCGCGCCACAGACCCAAACCAAAATTGATAGCGCAGATTCGCGGCCCTGCTTCGCGGCGGCATGATCCCGATGGCCTATGTCTATCCCCAAAAGATGCGGGCCATCCGGGATTTGTTTCGCCGACGGATGCATTTCATGCGCAAGCGGGCCGAGCTGATTGCCCACATCCAGAATACAAATTCTCAGTACAACCTGCCCGAGATCGGACAACGCATTGCCAGAAAAAGTGATCGGGAGAAATTGGACATCCCCTTGCCCGAACGCTTCGAGGATCCGAGTGTTCAACTTAGCATCGAAGCCAAGGCAGCCCGAGGATTTGGATTGGCGATGCGTTCCGCTCCCCTTTAACAGATG
>JBHHWW010000045.1:0-11847 GCA_046756725.1 Nitrospiria bacterium
CCCTTTTTTCCTCTTTCTGATGACCATCCCCATTCTGGAAGCGAAGCCTTATTCTCTTGAGGTCCTTTTCGACGGCGTTCCGGTAGAAGGCGGTGGGTGGGTGCTGACGCTCACTTTGCTGGCCAAAACGGATCTCGAAAGCGCCGAAATCAGGATAGAGACTTCTGAAGGGTTAATCATCAACGCCGGGGCAGATTCTTGGCAGGGCCCCCTTGCTTCAGACGAGGAAGAGGTTTTGGAGGTATCCCTCACAATCATTGCACCGTTGCCCCAGGAAGTGATTGTTCGGGTCAGAGGGAAGACGCAGACAGGAAATCCGTTTGAGGAACGGGTTTTCCGGAAGATTCCCATCGATTAACCCTGGCTTTCGCAGTGCTTCGGTCCACTTGTTTTTCATCGTTTCTTTTCCCGTGACACACCCTTTTAAGAATGATAGGATCAACCCCAGTATGTCAGAAAGCAATACATCTTCAAGAGAGGTCTGGAAAAATCAGACCGGCTTTATCCTTGCCGCAATCGGCTCGGCTGTTGGCCTCGGCAATATCTGGCGATTTTCCTACATGGTTTACGAAAACGGGGGAGGGGCTTTTCTAATTCCCTACCTTGTTGCCCTGATGACCGTAGGCATCCCGCTCATGATTTTAGAGTTTTCACTGGGGCATCAATTTATGGCCAGTGCCCCGCTCGCATTTGCCAGGATCAATCGAAAATGGGAATGGCTTGGCTGGTGGTCCGTATGTTTTGTGATGTTTGGCATTGTACTCTACTATGCTGTCATCATTGCCTGGTGCCTCAACTATGTTGTGCTTTCATTTTCTCTTGCATGGGGTGACGACCCGAATGCCCATTTTTTCGGGCAGTTTCTGGGCATAAGCAACGGACCGGATGAATTGGGCTCGATACAGGTTCCAATTTTATTGAGCCTGATGGTCATCTGGTTTTTCAATTGGGGCATTGTTTACCGCGGCGTTCAGCGGGGCATTGAGCTTGCGAACAAGATTTTTATGCCGCTCCTCCTTGTTTTGACAACAGCGCTGGTCTTTTGGAGTCTTACGCTGGAAGGCGCGGGCGTCGGGATACGCGCTTATCTAATGCCCGATTTTTCCGTTTTATCAAAACCAAAAGTTTGGATAGATGCCTTCAGTCAGATTTTTTTCACACTGAGTCTGGGTTTTGGAATTATGATTGCCTACGCAAGTTATCTTCCAAAGCGGGCAAACCTGACACGAAACGCATTCATTACGGCGCTGTCTAACTGTGGTTTTTCAATTTTTTCCGGTTTTGCCGTCTTCTCTATTCTGGGCTACATGGCTGTTCAGGATCAAAAATCCATTGCAGAGGTGGTACAACAGAGCATCGGTTTGGCATTTGTGGCCTATCCAAAAGCCATTAATCTCCTGCCGGGAGGATCTGTGTTCGGCGTTCTTTTTTTTCTTTCTTTGGTTGTCGCTGGTTTATCATCCTCTGTCTCGATCATTGAGGCTTTTTCTTCAGCCGTTGTAGATAAATTTTCCTGGGAGAGGAAACGGGTTGTGACTATTATCTCGATCCTTGGCCTGACCGGAGGGTTGATCTTTACCACAAAGGGAGGACTTTTCTGGTTGGACATCGTGGATCACTTTTTAACCCATTTCGGTCTGATTGTGGTGGGCCTGCTGGAAGTCGTCCTGGTTGGGTGGCTGTTCCAGCTTGAGAAAGTAAGGCGACATATCAATGCCGTTTCAGAGATGAAACTGGGCCCATGGTGGTCATTTCTGATCAAATATTTTATTCCTTTGGTCCTTGTTTTTATACTGTGTTTTGACTTGGTGAATGAATTTCAGAAACCTTATGCAGGATATTCTCTCTCTGCTTTAATTTTGATCGGCGTGAATTGGCTTCTCATGACCCTCCTGGTGGCCTTTTTCCTGGCCAAAAAACGGAAAAAAATGTCTGTTTAACAATATTTTATAGCGATACACCTACAGAGAACCCCTCCCGACTATCAGCATTAAAAAGGATTGGCCTGGTATGACGCAGTTTTCACGAAAAATATTATCGAAGAAAGAGTGTGCTCCGAAACCGATTGAAACGGTTTTGAAGGCAAGCAGAGATCTTTTTTATAAGGTCTTCCACTTTTCAGACGATGCCGTTTTTATCATTGATGTCATCGGGGACGCATTCATCGATGTCAATCTAGCTGCTTCTGAAATACTTGAATATTCAAGAGAAGCGCTCCTGCCCTGCCGCTTTTCCGATATTCACCCGAATGATTTAGAGGGTCGTCATCTATTTTTTGCCTCGCTTCTTAAATCTGGCAAGTCGTGGACTGGACCCTTGTCCTGCAAAAAAAAGACTGGACAATATTTAGAGGTGGAAATCGCTGCCTCGATAGACAAAATTGATGAACAGCATTGCATGATTGCGGTTGTTCGAAGTGTCAGAGAACTGGAGCAATCAACAAAGGAACAACAACTGGTCAAAACACTGTTTGAGTCTTCATCCGATGGGATCTTTGTGACGGATGCGAACGGTTATATTGTGAAAGTCAATGCCTCTTTCACCCAAATGACCGGTTATCTTGCTGAAGATGTGATTGGGAAAAACCCTAAAATTCTGCAATCCGGAAGACATGACCGCGCGTTTTACGCGCATTTATGGGATTCTATTGGAACCAGCGGTCGATGGCAGGGAGAAATTTGGAACCGTCGGAAAAATGGGGAGATCGTACCTCAATGGCTCACCATTATCACTGTGAAAAACGCGAAAAGGAAGGTCACGGAGTACATCGGTTTATTCAGCGAAATAAAGCGGCACGATAAAGGAAAGATTTTTTACCGGTCTCACTTTGATCCCCTGACAGGCCTTCCAAATCACATCCTCATTTCAGAACGTCTGTCTCAGGCATTGAAACAATCTAGACAGAGCCAGACAAAAACTGCATTGCTGCATATTGATTTGGACGGATTCAGACAAATCAATGCGCGCATAGGACATCTCCTGGGAGATGTCCTGCTTCAAAGGATCGCCACTCGGTTGACTGCTTGTGTTTCTGAAACCGACACCGTGGGCCGCTCCGGAGAAGACGAATTTCTAATTGTTACTTCTGGATTTTCGACACGAGAAGAGGTGGGCTCCCTGGCGGGGAAAATTATCGAGAGCTTTTCACGCCCTTTTCAAATTGACCGACATGAAGTTTTTATCGGTGCCAGCCTGGGGATTTCAGTTTGCCCGGGTGATACGGATCAATGCGGCACCCTGCTTAAACATGCCGATCTTGCGATGGCTCAGGCAAAGGTCCTTGGAAAAAACAACTACCAGTTTTATCGGCCTCTCACACCGAAGGCAAATCTGGATCGTCTTGTGCTTGAAAGGGACTTGAGCAAAGCCGTTGAGTGTGAGGAATTGATCCTCCATTATCAACCGATTATTGACCTGAACGCAACATCCATGGTGGGGGTTGAAGCCCTTATCCGGTGGAAGCATCCGAAACGTGGACTCCTTCCTCCGAAAGAATTCATCCCACTCGCGGAAGAATCGGGCCTAATTCATAAAATTGGCAAATGGGTCCTGCGGACGGCATGTAAGGAGGTTAGATCGTGGCAGAATTATTCAACTCAAAAACTTGTTTTATCTGTGAATGTATCACCCCGACAGTTCGAGAATGGATTTATTGTGGTATTGCAAGATGCACTTGAAGAAAGCGGCTTAGCGCCCGAGTGGGTCAACCTTGAAATCACCGAAAATCTGATGGCCGATGGTCCTGAAAAAGCGGTTGCCAAGCTGATGCTTGCCAGAGAAATGGGCGTTCATCTGTCCATCGATGATTTTGGAACAGGGTATTCCTCATTGAGTTATCTTTCTATTTTGCCAGTGGACACACTTAAAATTGACCGGTCTTTCGTGCATGATGTCCTCTTCGACGCAAAACATGCGACGATGGTCGAGGCCATTATTTCGATGGCGCACACCATGAATTTGAAGGTCGTCGCTGAGGGCATAGAAGATGTGGCAGAGCTTCATTTTATGAAACGGTATGGGACCGACATGGTTCAGGGATATCACTTGAGTCACCCCCTTCCAGCAGACGTATTATTGAAGACAATGAAGGAGAAGACCGGGTTTTTCTCGTGAAAAAAAGAACTGTTAATTGACATTTTCCGATCATATGCCTATCCTCTCACCTTTCTCAAACCCCCGAAATAATATGTTTTATTTGAATTATATTTTCAAAAAAGTCTTGTGTTGTACCTCACTTTTTTTGTCTCTGACCATCCTTACCAGTTTGGAGTCGGTTTCAGCAACGCCCTTAAATTTATATGAACAAACTCAAGCAATTGAAGGCAATATCGATGATGTGGCGAGGGCAATACTCACTTATTTTCCGAAGGTGACAGGACGAATTACTGCGGTGAATGGGAATCAGTTACAAGTTGATTTCGTCAAAAGAAGGGGGCTTTCAGAAGGCCTGCTTTTGACTGTTTTTCACAAGGAAGAACCCTTTTACCATCCCACAACAGGGTTGGAACTCGGGCGGTTTGAAACAGTCGTTGGAGAAATCGAAGTCTCTCGATTTGATCCCCCTCACCTGGTGGCAATCCGTGTTGAGGGGACACATCCGATCCAGATCGGGGATCAAGTCCGTCTTCCTGCCACGCGTATTCCGATTGCAATTTCAATGTCCTCCGACGAGAGTCCGCAATTTTTAATGAATGAACTGGCCGCTGCCTTATCTGAAACGGGCCGGTTTAAGATAGAGTCACTCCCCCCAGGTACTGGGTTTGAAGATCTCTCGACCAAGAAAAGCAGGTATCTCATTCAATTGGATTCATCTCGAAAAGAAGAACACTTTTCGATGGCGCTACAAATTCAAAATACGGTGACAGGGCAATTTCTTGCGAAGCTGACCGTTTTGATCAAGCAATCGGAGGAGAGCGATTTAATTCTGGAACATTTGCAGTATCGACTGTTTGAACAACGTCGGGAAAAAGAATAAAAAATGCCCTTTTTTTCTGAAAATAAGATGGCCTCTACGGATGAGGCAGAACTCCTCGAAAGGCTCAATCGGAAAGGCCTTCCGGCACATGTTGCTATTATTATGGATGGGAACGGGCGCTGGGCGGCGCAGCGTCATCTCCCTCGTATTGCGGGACATCAGAAAGGCACTCAATCTGTCCGGGATGTGGTGACTTTGGCCCGTGAGATCGGGATAAAAAACCTCACCCTATATGCCTTTTCGAATGAAAACTGGAACCGCCCGATTGTTGAAATTACCCAACTCATGACGCTTTTAGAAGGATTCCTGGTCAAAGAACTGGACACGATGATGTCAAACGACATCCGCTTCCGCACGATCGGCCAGATAGACCGCCTGCAGGCTTCAGTGGTGCGCCTCATCCAGTCTGCTGAAGAGAAAACTCGGGAAAACGAGAAGATGACCCTGTGTCTGGCACTCAGTTATGGCGGGAGAGCAGAAATCATTGATGCAGTAAAAAAGGTTTTCGAAGCGTTTCAGCAGGAAAAAATTTGTTTAAAGGATATCAACGAACATCTCTTTTCAAACCACCTATATACATTGGGGATTCCAGATCCCGATTTAATGATCCGGACAAGCGGGGAAGTGCGTATCAGCAATTTTTTTCTCTGGCAGATGGCTTATACCGAACTTTATTTCACAAAAACATTGTGGCCTGATTTCAGACGGAAAGATTTTATCCAGGCCCTTCTGGACTACCAAAGCAGAGAACGCCGTTTTGGACTTGTTTCTAGAACAGACCCTTCTCCCAGGTAATCTATGTTAATTGAAATCACAGGAGCGTCGAACCATTCGAAAAAGTAGACTGCTCACTGCCGCCGTCCTTCTTCCTGTTCTCTTTGGAGTGATTTGGGAACTCCCACCGTTTCCCTTTTTCCTTTTTACCGCGCTGGTTATTGCGCGCGTTCAATATGAATTTTATCTTCTGTTTTTTCCACCGGATCGAATGAAACCCCTTGTTTTCGGCGTGTGGCTCGGGCTCTCTCTGACCACTGCACTTTATCTTCGACTGCCCTTCCTCGGGGTGGCACTTGTCTTTCTTCTCATGCTGATTTTGCTTTATACGCTCTCTACATTTAAAGACATCAAAACGACCATGACGGAATCATCCGTCCTGTTTTTCGGTGTGATCTACATTTCGGGACTGCTCAGCCATTTCATCCTGCTTCGACATCTCCCCGAGGGAAGGCGTTTCCTGGTCCTGCTCTTTTTGATGATATGGGGTGGAGATGCCGGGGCTTACTATGTCGGGAGAAACTTCGGGAAACGGAAACTCTCTCCCAGTGTCAGTCCGAACAAGACGATAGAGGGCGCGGTGGGCGGACTCTTGACCACGTTATTGGCTTGCATTGTGGCAAAATTGACATTTCTTCCTCTCCTGACTTGGCGGGATGTTTTAATCCTCTCTCCCCTTCTGGGTATTTTCGGCCAATTGGGAGATCTCATCGAGTCGATGTTAAAGAGAAGCGCCGGGGTAAAGGATTCAAGCGGGATCATCCCTGCCCATGGAGGTCTCTTTGACAAGCTTGACAGTATTGCGTTCGCCCTACCGCTACTTTATTATTATCTTACGTTTATCAAGCACTAAAGGAGCGGACCCTGCCAAGCAGTGGTTCCTGAAAAAGGGCGCTGTCTGCGTACATCCAACCTTCCATGAAAAAAATTGTCATACTTGGCGCAACGGGTTCAATCGGGACAAATACCCTCGACATCATCAGTCGATTCCCTGATCAGTTCCAGGTAGTGGGTTTGACCGCAAAATCGAGCGATGCTAGACTCGAAGAGATTATTAATACATTTCATCCGAAAGTTGTTTCGCTCCAGAACGAAAAGTCCGCCGCTTCTCTTGCCAGTCGTTTGAATGATTCAACTGTTGAAATCATGGCGGGGGAAGAAGGCGCTGTCGAGGTTGCTCGATTTCCGGAGGCAGACCTCGTCATTTCCGGCATTGTCGGGGCAGCAGGGCTTTTTCCAACGCTCTCAGCGATTCGGGCTGGAAAAACCGTCGCGCTTGCCAACAAAGAGACGATGGTGATGGCGGGCGAGATCGTGCAACGGGAGGCACAGGCGCACAAGGTGTCGATTCTTCCCATTGACAGTGAACACTCAGCGATCTTCCAGGTTCTTTCCGGAGAGCGCCACGACGATATTAAAAGGATCATCTTGACTGCATCAGGGGGACCGCTTCTCGGTTATTCAGAGCAAATGAAACAAAAAGTGACTCCCGAAGTGGCCTTGGCCCATCCGAACTGGAAGATGGGTCCGAAAATTTCAATTGACTCAGCGACCATGATGAATAAAGGACTTGAAATTATTGAGGCGCGGTGGTTATTCGACCTGCCGCCCGAAAAAATTGATGTGGTGATTCACCCGCAGAGCATTGTGCATTCACTGGTTGAATTTGTTGATCGTTCGGTGATCGCTCAAATGGGGTTGCCGGATATGCGTGTTCCCATTTCCTATGTACTTCACTATCCTGGGAGAAGCCCTCTTTCGCTGCCATCTCTTGATTTGGCCAAGATTGGCTCTCTGACCTTCGAAGCGCCTGATATGAAGGGTTTCCCGCTTCTTTCTGCCGCCTACGATGCGCTCTCGGGAGGCGGGACCCTCCCATCTGTCCTGAATGCAGCCAATGAAGAAGCGGTAAATGCCTTTCTGGATGAAAAAATTGCTTTTATTGAAATTCACAAAGTTGTCCGCGAGACTCTTGAGTCTCATACCCCGAAACCTGCCAAAACACTTGAAGATGTGCTCGCTGCCGATCAATGGGCGCGTGTCGAGGGGCAAAAATGGATTAAGCGGTATGCGACATGTTGAATCGTTACAATAAGGAGAAAAGAAATGTTTAGTGCTTCTTCCATCTTGACCTTTTTGGCGGTCTTGGGTGTTCTCGTCTTTGTTCACGAATTCGGACACTATATCGTCGCCAGAATGTGCGGTGTGCAGGTCGAAACCTTTTCTCTGGGATTTGGCCCGAAGATCCTTTCTAAAAAGGTGGGACCAACAGAGTATTGTCTCTCTGTCATTCCTCTGGGCGGTTTTGTCCGCCTCCTCGGAGACGATCCCAATGAAGAAATACCTGAGAAAGACCGGGAACATGCCTTTCTAACTCAGCCTGTTCGGAAAAAGATTGCCGTTGTTCTTGCGGGTCCCTTATTCAATCTTATCTTGGCTTTTTTTATTTTTTCAGGCGTTTTTATGGCCGGGATTCCTATTTTGACGGCCGATGTGGGGAAGATTCAAGAAGGCTCCGCCGCTGAAAAAGGCGGTATGAAAAAAGGAGATCAGGTCCTGTCCATCGAAGGCGATAAGATTACAGAGTGGGAAGCCATTCGGGAAAGGCTGCAGAAGAGTGACGGCAGCGAGCTCCAATTTCTTGTCAAAAGAGGATCGGAAGAAGTGATGCTCAAAATTACGCCAACAATGCAGGAGACAAAGGACGTTTTTGGTGATCCTCACCCGGTGTGGCTGATCGGCATTCTTCCGAGTGGAGATCACACGGTCAAGCGCTACAATCCGCTTTCCGCACTTTATATGGGCATGGGCAGAACAGTGGAAATGACAACCCTGAATGTCGTCGGAATTGTCAAAATGATTCAGGGAAAAATTTCATCAGATAATATTGGGGGACCCATTCTCATTGCGCAAATGGCAGGAAAACAGGCAAAAGAAGGCTTCCTGAATATTGTTCTGTTTGTTGCCGTTCTCAGTATTAACCTGGGGATTATTAATCTCGTTCCAATCCCGATTCTGGATGGTGGACATCTTGTGTTTTTTATGATTGAGGGCATTATTGGACACCCGCTCAGTCTTAAAAAACGGGAAATTGCCCAACAGGTGGGTCTCTTTTTAATTGTCTCTTTGATGGTCTTTGCTTTCTATAATGACATCATGCGCTTTTTTGTAAATCCGAGTTGAAGTAAAAACTTCCTGAATGCTCTCCACCTTCCAGGCAATGACAAACAACTTTCAGATCAACCGTAGAAAAACCAGGCAGATCACCGTCGGACCGATTAAAATCGGCGGGAATGCGCCCATTGTTGTTCAGTCGATGACAACAACGGATACCCGTAATATTGATGCAACAGTTGCGGAGGTCCAGCGACTTGAAAACGCGGGTTGCGAAATGGTGCGCGTTGCGGTGCCTGATAAAGAAGCTGCCGAAGCCCTCCCTAAAATCTCGTCACGGATTACGATTCCACTGATTGCAGACATCCATTACCACCATCATCTTGCATTGATGGCACTGGATGCAGGCGTTGACTGCCTTCGTTTAAACCCCGGAAATATCGGTTCCAGGGACCGCGTAGAAAGAGTGGTCAAACAAGCAAAAGACCAGGGCGTCCCCATTCGTATTGGCGTGAATGCCGGTTCATTGGAAGCAGACCTTCTTGAACGCTATGGCTATCCGACCGCCGAAGCCATGGTCGAGTCGGCAATGCGCCATATAGAAATCCTTGAATCACTCGATTTTTATGAGACAAAAGTCTCCCTCAAGGCATCGCATGTCGGCCTGGCAATTGAAGCCTACCGACTCTTTTCAGAAAAATCAGATTATCCTCTGCATCTCGGGATTACAGAAGCCGGAACGGCAAGCACGGGTTCCGTGAAATCCGCCGTGGGGCTTGGTATTTTGTTGTCTGGCGGCATTGGCGATACCCTCCGGATTTCTCTTGCTGCCGATCCTGTGGAAGAGGTTCGTGTGGGGTTTGAGATTCTCAAGTCTCTTCAACTCAGGACTCGAGGTGTCAATATCATTGCCTGTCCAACCTGCGGCCGTCTTGAGTTTGATGTCATCCAACTGTCTACACGTCTGGAGAAAAAATTGAGCCACATTACGGAATCTGTCGATATTTCCATTTTAGGATGCGTCGTCAATGGAATCGGCGAAGGGAAAGAAGCCGACATTGGCATTGCAGGTGGACGTGGCGTTGGACTTCTTTTTAGGAAAGGTGAAATTATCCGAAAAGTCCCATCGGTACAATTGGAAGCCGTTTTAATTGAAGAAGTGGAACAACTGGTCGCCGAAAGAAAAGCCTCAAGAAATGAAAAAGTAGGCGTTACATAGTTCAAGAACCCACCTGAAAAATCTGTGCATCTATTTTCTAAATCAACGAAAAATCCTGGAGTGAACGATGTATTATTCTAAATTGCTGATTCCCACCCTTCGAGAAGATCCTTCTGATGCAGAAATTGTCAGCCATCGTTTGATGTTGCGCGCCGGTTTTATGCGTCAACTCTCTGCGGGCATCTATTCCCTCCTTCCCCTTGGATACAGGGTTCTCACCAAAGTCAAAAACATTGTCCGGGAAGAAATGGAAAATGCCGACGCTCAAGAAATCCTGTTATCGGCCTTGCAGCCGGCAGAGCTTTGGGAAGAGACCGGCCGCTGGCAGCGATATGGAAAGGAATTGATGCGGTTGCATGATCGCCACAACCGGGACTTCTGTCTCGGACCGACCCATGAAGAGGTCATCACTGATCTCGTCCGGAACGAGGTCCGGTCCTACCGCCAACTTCCGCTTAATCTTTTCCAAATCCAGACAAAGTTTCGAGACGAGATTCGTCCCCGTTTTGGACTGATGCGGGGACGCGAATTTATCATGAAAGACGCCTACAGTTTTGATGCGAACGAACAGGATGCGAAAGAAAGTTATCAAAAGATGGTCGATTGCTACCATCGCATTTTTCAGCGTGTGGGGCTTCGATTTAGAGCGGTCGAGGCCGATACCGGCCTGATCGGAGGTTCTTCTTCTCATGAATTTATGGTGCTTGCACAAACAGGAGAGGAGGCGGTCATTTCCTGCACAAAATGTGGCTATGCTGCAAATATCGAACGGGCAGAATTAAGAAGACCCGAAAATACAAATGAGGATCAAAAAACACCTTCTTCCGAAAAACCGATTGAATTGGTCGAGACCCCCGGTAAAAAGTCGGTCGAAGAAGTCCGCCGGTTTCTGAAGGTTTCCCCTAAACGACTTATCAAGACACTGGTGTTTTTAGCGGATGACCATCCCGTGCTGGTGCTTGTCCGGGGAGACCATGAGGTCCATGAAATCAAGCTGAGACATTTCCTGAAAGTGACGGAACTGACGCTGGCGGATGCAGCCACAGTTGAAAAGGTGACAGGCGGACCCTCTGGGTTTTCAGGCCCGGTCGGCATGGAGAAGATTCAAATCGTTGCGGATTTCGCTGTCGAACACCTGCGGGATTGTGTCGTGGGAGCAAACAGGAAGGACACACATTATATTCACGCCCGTCCGGGACGGGATTTCAATATTGTCCAATATGCCGACCTTCGGAATGTCGTCGCAGACGACCCCTGCCCACGATGTGGTGAAACCATCCAGATTGAGCGTGGTATCGAAGTCGGTCATGTATTCATGCTTGGCACGAAGTACAGCGAAGCCATGAACGCAAGATTTCTGGATCAAAACGGCGTGGAACAACCTTTTGTGATGGGGTGTTACGGCATCGGGGTTTCCCGGATTGTCGCGGCTTCCGTTGAGCAGAATCATGATGAAAAGGGGATTATCTGGCCACAACAGATCGCCCCGTTTTCCGTTTTAGTCATTCCCGTTCAGGATAAGTCAGAGGCAGTCATGGAAAGCGCTCGATCCATTTACACGGCCCTTCTCAAAGCAGGAATCGACACACTTTTTGAAGACCGGTCAGAGCGTGCCGGTGTTAAATTCAATGATGCCGATCTTCTTGGCATTCCTTTTCATCTTGTCATTGGAGAGAGAAACTTGAAAAATGGGCTTGTTGAGCTGAAAAATCGTAAAACCGGACAAAAAGAAATGCTTCCGCTCGGAAGCGTTGTTGAGACATTC
>JBHHWW010000046.1:0-11826 GCA_046756725.1 Nitrospiria bacterium
AGCAAGATGATTGAATGAGACTCCGAAAATACGTCCGGGTTTGCGCATGCTTTTGACTGAGGGAAACGCGCAGAAAGAGGGTTATTCGAGAACGCTGGTATCCTTGTTTTTATTGAAGTTGAAAGACTGTTTTCACTTTAAAGGGCGGGATTTCCTCCAACCACCCCCTGATCAGAAGAATTTCATCTTCTGTCAGAATGTTCTTAAAGCGAGGCATGCGACCGCGCCCCTCAAGAACAACCCTGACAAATTGTCTCTTAGGTATTGTTTTTCCAGATTGGCGGAGTGCTGGGGCGCGGAACGCCCCTTCACCATAGTCTCCATGACATTTATAGCATTTTACAGAGGTGTTTAAGGCCATGATAGATCTGTTCACCTGGATGATCCGGAAGAAGAGGTTTTTTCTTGGCACACCCGAACCAACCGGACAGAGCCATGGCAAGTAGAATAACGAAAAAGGCTGGACAACTTTTCTTGAATTTCATGACCGGCATTCTATTAGAAAGCCGAGGTAAAGCCGGACCTGCTATTCATCTCAATAAGGAATGGCTTTGATCTTTCTTTCGTGTGAAAAACGAACAATTATTCTTATTTGCAGTACCGTCCACAACCAAGACTTTAAAAGAACTAACTTTTGTGGTAACATCCCTCCAAAATTTACTGTACTACCCAAATAGAACAGTAGCCTAATTTTAAATGAGGAAAATAAAGTATCCATAATTAGAATTCGTTTTGTCCAAATATGCGATTTAGCAAGAAAGGAATTTACCCAATGGCAGAACCACTGAAAAAGAATATATTAATCGTAGATGATGAGCTGGGAGTACTCAAGGCGCTTGATATTCTACTACGCGAAAAATACGACTTGGTGCTTGCCGAAACTGGAGAAGAAGCGCTCGGACATTTTAAAAGTGGTAAAAACTTTAATCTGATCATTTTGGACTATCGTCTTCCGGATATGGATGGCATTGCGCTCCTTAGAAAAATTCGTAAACAAGATCGCGTGACCCCCATTCTCTTTATCAGTGCCTATGCAACAAAAGAGACATTGGCTGAAATGCTCGAGGTCCGTGCCCATGGATTCATTGACAAACCATGGGACAACGAACAGTTAGAAGCAAAGATTGCCCGCCTTGTCGGGAAGAACCCTTTTGAACTGATTCATGAAAAGCTCAATATCCCCTTGCAATCGCTTTCCATCAAAATCTATCGCGCCGTACAGTATATTGAACGTCACCACAGCTCTAACAACCTTTCACTCGAAGGTGTTGGCGGGGCCGTCTCGCTCCACCCGAAATATCTTTCCGCATCTTTCAAGGAAGAATGCGGAGTCGGATTTCATGACTACCTGATTGAAATCCGAATCTTTCGGGCGACAGAGCTCCTGAAGGATCCTCGAAGAATTATCAAACAAGTCAGCAGCGAAGTCGGTTTTGCAGACCAAGGTTACTTTTGCAAGGTATTTCAAAACAAAATTGGTCTTCCTCCTTCGGCATATCGAAAGGAACTTCTATCAAAAAAAAGGTAACGGGTTTTCGGCCTTTGTTCCTAAAATAATCTCGATCCCATCATAAATAATATCGCCAAGGGTGAAAATGCAACAATCGTTTTCTAAACGTTTGAGTGCTCAGGTTCGACCTGAACGCTATTGTCTTTCGGTCTTCGTCCTTCCAGAAGAAGGGTGCTTTTCAGGATCGGTCCAGATTGAGTTGAATCTGAACCGATCTGTCACATCATTTTCACTCCACGCCCTTGAACTTAAGATCAATCGTGCGGACATTCAGGCAGATGGAATCGATTCACTCACTGCATTAATCACGGTGATTCCATCCGATGAAATGCTTTCTCTCTCTTTCCAAAAACCCTTAAAAAAGGGAAATGGACCCTTTCCATAGATTTTGAGGGAAAGTTGAACCAGCAAATGCGTGGACTCTATGAATCTCGCGCCAACGGCAAAAACTATGCGTTTACCCAATTCGAAGCAACCGATGCGCGCCGGATGTTCCCATGCTTTGACGAACCTCCATGAAAGCCCGTTTCCGTCTCCAGGTATCCTGCCCTTCTGAGCTAAATGCGCTTTCAAATATGCCTGCTATTGATGAACGGATTGAAGGGGAAGTTCGCCATACCCAATTTGATGAAACCCCCCTGATGTCGACCTACCTTCTTGCCCTCGCAGTGGCGCAGATGGAAAAACGAGAGATCATCATCGAAGAAACACCCGTGGCGGTTTGGGCCCTTTCTGATCAAGGCGACCTCAGTGATTTCGCACTGAAAGTCATGCAAGGCGTCTTACCTCTTTTGAATGACTACTTTGACCTACCTTGTCCGACACCCAAACTGGACTTGGTCAGTATTCCAGACTTTGCAATGGGCGCCATGGAAAACTGGGGCGCCATTTTTTTCCGTGACAGCCTGCTCCTTCTCGACGAGAAATGTGCTTCAACCATCACACAGAGGGCCGCGGCCAACGTCATCACACATGAAATTATACATCAATGGTTTGGGAATCTGGTGACGATGCACTGGTGGGATGATCTCTGGTTGAATGAATCATTTGCGACCTGGCTTGCGTGTAAAATTGTCGATCAATGGCGGCCTGAATGGCGTTCCTGGCTCGCGTTCCAACAAGAAAAAGAGGTTCCGCTTTCTCTAGATGCCCTCAACAGCACGCGCCCCATTCATTCTAATGTGAGCAGCCCGGCTGAAATTGAAGAGATGTTTGATGCCCTGACCTATGAAAAAGGCGCTGCCTGCTTAAGGATGATTGAGCAGTTTATCGGGGAATCCGCTTTTCGGCAGGGTATTCGTCAATATGTAAAAAAACATCAATATAAAAATGCCCGAGCAGAAAGCCTTTGGGAAGAATTAACCATCGCATCAGGAAAACCTCTTTCAGAGACTGCAAGAGACTGGTTTAACCAGGCCGGTTTTCCGCTGATCCACCTCAAGTCTGAAAATACAGATCGATCACAGATCACCCTTACTCAAAATCGTTTTTTTGCAGGAAAAGGAGAAAAATTGGCAGAACGACCACTCTGGTCGATTCCAATCAACATTCGTTATGCGGACTCGGAGGGGGCTCACTCATATCCGGTTCTCTTGAAAGATCAGGTCAGTCATTTTTCACTTCCCTCTAAAGGGACGGTTAAGTGGATCTATGGAAATTCGGGAGAAAACGGGTTTTTCCGAATTCACCATGACGGACCACTTATCCAGGAAATACAGAAAGTGCTCTCAACAGAGTTGGCCCCGGTTGAGCGAATTGGGTTCTTGGGAGATTTATGGGCGTTGACTCGACAAGGAACCCTCCCAATTTCTTTATTTATGGAAACACTCTCCCTTTTCGAAGGGGACTCAACGCGCGTTGTCCTGGAGGAGATCTGCCATTACCTTGAAATCTTGTCCAATCAATTAATTTCAGAAAAAGAGCGTCCTCTTTTTTTTATTTTCGTAAAAAGACTGCTTCGTCCGGCGTGGGACGTGCTTGGGTGGGATACTTATCCGGAAGCCGACGATGAAAACCGTCTCGCCCGTGCGGCGCTTCTATGGACACTTGGCGCTGTCGCTCAGGATGAGGAAATTCTCTCAGAACTCCCCCGCCGACAAAGACTATACTTGACCAAACCCACTTCCATTGACCCCACTCTGGCAAGCCCGTTGATCCGTCTCTGTGCACGGACAGATGGTGGAACCCGCTTTGACCAGTATATCGACCGCTTCAAAAAAAGCAGGACGCCAGAAGAAAGAGACCGTTACCTTCTCGCCCTTTCTGACTTCGGGAAACCGAAGCTCGCTGAAAAGGTGATGGCTTTTGCCCTCTCGGCTGATGTTCGTTCGCAAGATGTCTGGAAACCCGTTCGGTCCCTTCTCGCAAATCAGATGGTTCAGGCAGAGGCATGGAATTTCCTGAAAACACATTGGGTGGAATTCTTGGAAAAAAGTGGCAGTCTCGGAGGCCAACGGATGATCCAGGCCACACGAAATTTATGGAGCACAGCTTGGCATGATGAAGTAAAGACCTTTTTCAATCGTGGAGAAAACAAGGTCGATGCCGCAAAACGGGCGCTGTCACAAACCCTGGAGTTTATCGAACTGGGCGTCCAGTTCAAAAAATCACAGACAGAAGCGCTCTCGATTTGGTTGTCTGAAAATGCAGGTACAGAATAGGCAGGAACTTCTCTGCCCGACTTCGAAAAACCCCACACGTAGAGATTCCTTTCCAATTGATAACATGCTATGATTTCCAACTGAAAATTGGCCTGATACTTCGAAATAATATCTCAATGTAAGGAGAACGGTTTATGAATGCAGAATTTCAGGAAGTCGTCGATTTCCATCAACATCTCTGTCTTGACATTGCCATTGGATATCGGGCTTCAAAGATATTGATCCGGGAGATGGGGGATCAGTTGAGCAATATGAAGGAGGTGGTTGCCCTTGTGGGCAATGAAACCTGCGCACTCGACGCGATTCAGGAAATTACCGGCTGTACCTTCGGAAAACGGAACCTTTTGCTGACACGTATTGGAAAGCCCGTTTATATTCTTCAAAACACAAAAAGTGGAAAAGCGGTCCGAGCTTATTGTACTTATTGGGAGTCGTTTGACCATACCGAATTGAGGTCATTGCGAAATGCTGTCAAGCGTGGTGACGCAAACCAGGAAGAAAAAGAAGCGCTACAGAAATTAACTGAAAAGACGATTGATCACATTCTCTCAGCGGAAGAATCGGCGCTTTTTTCAATTCGTCACACGCTCCTTCCGCCGCCTCCGAAGTCGGGAAAATAAAAAGCCTTGCCTTGTGATCAATGTGGCGAACATACGGATGTTGCCCTTTTATCAGACAGCGCTGGCGACAAGCTTTGTCAGGAATGTGGTTCACTGACCGAGGCTTGATTTACAGCAAAACAGGTTCAAGACTTCAGCTCACTGATCGGTGGGTGTTGGTAGTCTCATCTTCTCTTTTGAAGCAACATTTCATATGGCAGGAAACACATTTGGACAGGTCTTTCGTCTCACCACATTTGGTGAGAGCCACGGGATTGCCCTCGGGGCTATCGTCGATGGTTGTCCGGCAGGTCTCCCTTTAAATGCGTCCGACCTCCAGGGCGATCTGGATCGAAGGCGACCTGGTCAAAACTCGCTTCAAACCCAGCGGAAAGAGCCGGATATTATCCAAATTCTCTCTGGCACATTTGAAGGACTTACAACGGGCACGCCGATTTCACTGATTATTTACAATCAAGACCAGAAGTCCCGGGATTATGAATCGATTAAATCCCTTTTTCGGCCGGGCCATGCCGATTACACCTACTTTAAAAAATATGGATTTCGCGATTATCGGGGAGGGGGACGTGCTTCTGCACGAGAAACGGTGGCACGGGTTGCAGGCGGTGCGGTCGCCCGGAAAATTCTTGCGCATCACGGAATTGAAATTCTCGGATACGTGGTTCAAATAGGGAATGTCAAGGCCGGGAAAAGGATTGACTCAGAACGTCATAGAAACCCTCTGTTTTGTCCGGACCCAGATGTGGTGGATGAAATGGTGCAAGCCATCAAACAGGCACAGTCAGACCGTGATTCGATCGGGGCAATGGTTGAGGTGGTTGCACGAGGGGTCCCCGCAGGCTTGGGAGAGCCTGTTTTTGACAAACTGGACGCTGCATTGGCAGGTGCGATGATGTCCATCAACGCGGTCAAGGGCATTGAAATCGGCGCTGGATTCCAGGTGGTGTCGATGAGAGGCAGTGAAAATTGCGATGCTCTCACACCCGGCGGTTTTCGGACAAATCATTCCGGCGGAATGCTCGGTGGAATTTCGAATGGAGATGAGCTTGTTGTTCGCATGGCCCTGAAACCGACTTCATCCATTGCCATAGAACAGGAAACGATCGACATCCATCAGAAAACGACAAAGATTGCCACCAGAGGCCGCCATGACCCCTGTGTTGGCATCCGTGCTGTCCCCATTGCTGAAGCCATGATGGCCCTTGTACTGGTGGATTATCTCCTCAGGAATCGTCTTTCTAAAATATAAGCTTGATCAAGCGACACATCAGATGATTCTGAGCCTTGTTCTGACATTAGCTGATTTTCGCAGACCTTGGAACAACGATTTATAACAGATGTTTTCTTTCTTTATTAATGGTATTATTTTCTGGATTTGAGTCCGTCATTGACCCTGAAAAGGGAAGGATTCCCAACCCTGTGAAAACCAAAAAGCATACCTCTTCGGGAGGCGTTATTTATAAGTTCAGTGAAAATTGCGTCCGTGTCATCCTGATTTCTCATCAAAACCATCGAGGTCACGTTATTTGGTGTTTACCGAAGGGGTCCATCGAAAAAGGTGAAACCCTGCAGGAGACAGCCTTGCGGGAAGTGCGTGAAGAGACGGGAACACATGGGCAGATCTGTGAAAAAATTGGTCAAATCCAATACTGGTTTTATTCCAGACAAGAAACGGCAAAAATTTTTAAGACCGTCCATTTTTATTTAATGAAGTATCTTGAGGGAAACGAAAACGATCATGACGGGGAGGTTGATGAGGCACGTTGGGTCCCCCTTGAGGAAGGTCTGTCTATGTTGACACACAACAGTGAGCGTTCCATTCTAAAAAAAGCGGCACGCTACCTGTGGGCACAGTACGGACAGAATATACAGAATAAATGAAGTTTGAAGACAGCGGCCCAGTTCAGTCTTTATGAAATTTTTGTCAGCATCCATCCAGCCATGAAAACAACCATTCCAAAAAGCGTATTTGTGAATAGGTACCCCATGCTCAGGTGATTCATCGCTGACTCGAAAAGAACATACAGAATAAACAGAAGACCGGACCCCTGAATAGATCTTGCAATATAGTAAAATGCTTTCCTGCCCAACTGTTCTCTCATCGCAATTTTTTGAAAATTAGCATAATATCGGTCGAAAATCAATGACTTCAGTGCTGTTTCGTCCCGTCTTAACTTGATAAAGATCTATGGACGCGGTTGTTTTCAGCCATGAAATGAACGGTTTTTTCTGATGCGCTCCGCGACCTGGATCACCCGCTTTATTGGTTCGACGTCGTGAATTCGAAAAATACGTGCACCTTGAAATACAGAAATGGCAACAGCCGCCGCAGTCCCTTCCAGGCGATCTGAAGCGGGAAGGTCGAGAATCTTCCCGATAAATGATTTACGTGATGGACCGAGCATGACAGGAACTCCAAGGGTCGTAAAACGATCCAGCGAATGGATCAAGCTGAGATTATGATCGAGTGTTTTTCCAAAACCAAGTCCGGGATCAATCGCAATTCGATTTCTTTGGATTTTGAGACGGATTGCTTTCTCAAGCTGGTCATCTAAGAACTGGGCGATCTCACCAATCAGATTTTTATAGCGAGGCGCCTTCTGCATGACCTGGGGAGTCCCCTTGGCATGCATCATGACCAGTCCGGTTCTTCCACTTGCGGCAACAGAAAACATTTTGAGGTCTCGTGTAAACCCACTGACATCATTAATGATTGAAGCACCCGCACCGACAGCGCTTTGTGCAACCTCTGATTTTGTTGTGTCAATTGAAATCGGTAGGTTAAGTCGTCCGGAAAGACATTCTATGACGGGAAGAACACGCCGAAGTTCTTCGTCCAATGAAACAGGCAATGCGCCTGGGCGGGTGGACTCCCCGCCGATGTCAATCAGGTCAGCCCCTTCATCTTCAAGTTGAAGCGCCCGGTCGATCGCTTTCTGGGGAGTCAAAAATGACCCTCCATCTGAAAAAGAATCCGGTGTTACATTCAGAATGCCCATAAGCAAAGGGCGATTTTTATAATTCAGGAGATATTCACCGCATCGCCAAAAACCAGATGCTTTTGTAGATACGAAAAAGGCCCCTCGATTCTGAGAGGCCTTTTTCACCGAATGGATTTTAGTCGGCATGAAGATCCGGGCAATCCGTCATTAGGCTGGAAGAACGGTCGGAATATAGGGGGAAGACACCGTCGATTTCACAATTTCTTCGATTTCAGGGGCATCCAGCGTTTCTTTCTCCAGAAGCGCTTCAGCCAATGCTTTCAGGGACTTCATATTTCCTGAAATCATTTTTTTTGCGCGATCATAGTTTTCTACGATCAGACGTTTTACTTCCCGGTCAATCTCAATTGCAGTTGTTTCTGAGTAGTCACGGTGTTGAGAGATTTCACGGCCAAGAAAGATTTCCTGATCTTTTTTGCCAAACGTGAGTGGTCCCATTTTCTCGCTCATTCCCCATTCACAAACCATCTTTCTTGCCAAATCTGTTGCCCGCTCGATGTCATTGCCGGCACCCGTGGTCATATGTTTGAGTACCAGCTCTTCGGCAACTCGACCACCCATCATAATCGCAATCGTATTATAAAGAAATTCCTTATGATGGTTATGCCGGTCATCTGTTGGAAGCTGCATTGTCACACCCAAGGCGCGACCACGTGGAATAATGGTGACCTTATGAACGGGGTCTGTCCCGGGAAGTAACTTTGCGACCAGTGTGTGACCGGCTTCGTGGTAGGCCGTTACTCGCTTCTCTTCCTCCGTCAGGACCAAACTCTTTCGTTCAACACCCATGAGAACCTTGTCTTTGGCGTCTTCAAAGTCCTCCATTTCAACCACTGTCTTGTCTCTTCTCGCCGCCAGAAGTGCCGCCTCGTTGACAAGGTTTTCAAGGTCTGCACCCGCAAAACCGGGCGTTCCTCGGGCAATTACACCCAAGGTCACATCCTTGGCCAGCGGAATCTTTTTTGTGTGTACCTTCAAGACTTCTTTCCGTCCCATCACATCAGGGCGGTTCACGAAAATCTGGCGATCAAACCGCCCGGGGCGTAGGAGGGCCGGATCAAGAACATCGGGCCGGTTCGTGGCCGCAATCATGATGACCCCTTCCGCTGTCTCAAAACCATCCATTTCGACGAGAAGCTGGTTTAAGGTCTGTTCTCTTTCGTCATGCCCGCCACCAAGCCCTGCACCACGATGGCGTCCAACAGCATCAATCTCATCAATAAAGATAATACAGGGTGCATTCTTCTTCCCCTGCTCGAAAAGATCCCGAACACGGGATGCACCCACACCCACGAACATTTCGACAAAATCAGAGCCCGAAATAGAAAAAAACGGCACCCCTGCTTCACCGGCAATGGCCTTTGCCAGCAACGTCTTTCCGGTTCCTGGAGGTCCGACAACGAGAACCCCTTTTGGAATCCGACCGCCGAGCTTTTGAAACTTGGGTGGGTCTTTTAAAAACTCGATGATCTCTTCAACTTCGACCTTTGCCTCTTCAACACCCGCCACATCTGCAAAAGTAACTTTCTTCTTTTCTTCAGAAAGAAGCTTCGCCTTGCTCTTGCCAAAAGAGAGTGCTTTGTTTCCACCCATTTGCATCTGACGCATGAAGAATACCCAAAGGCCAATAAACAAGATAAACGGTCCCCATGTCATCAAAAAAGTCATGTACCATGGCGGCTCCTCCGGTGGTTTTGCAATGATGCGAACATTCTCATTCCGAAGCGTCTTCACAAGATCTGGATCATTGGCAGTATAGGTCTTAAACTTTGTCCCATCTTTCAGGACTCCACTGATGAATTTATCACGTATCGTGACTTCAGAAATTTCCCCCTTTTCCGTCTTTAACATGAAGTCAGAAAAAATCAGCTCAGTTTCCATTGGACGTGACGGGGTATTGAAAAGGTTGAAAAGCAATATCATAAAAAGCCCTACAACAACCCATAAGGCTAGATTTTTTGTGCGAGGATTCATTGAATTCTCCTAAAGTTTAATGCCTATTTCGAATTTTATCACACCGGTAAACCCGTGACAATAAATGATCTTCCCTCCTTACTCAAATTTAAAGCCGCAAGGTCTTTTCTTTTTTTTCTTTTTTAATGAAACCATGGGAGGATTATTCTTGGATAATCTTGTCTAAAACGGCAATATAAGGGAGGTTTCGATAGTTATTTCTATGATCTAGGCCATAACCGACAACATATTTGTCGGGAATTGAAAAACCGACATATCGAGCCGATACAGAGACTTTTCGACGCTCAGGTTTATCTAGCAATGTGCAAAAATGGAGTGTCCTCGGCCCTTGCGCCAAAATTTCTTTCTCTAGAAGTGTGAGCGTGTACCCGGAATCAACAATATCTTCAACAATCAGCACGTCATATCCTTGAAGGTTTGTAGGTAGACCGGAAATAATCCTGACTGCGCCCCCGTCTTTCCGCCGCTTGTCTCTGTGTCTTGAAACAAGCAGAAAATCAACGTGGAGGGGAATTTTTACGGCTCGGCTTAAATCGGAAAAAAAGGCAAAAGCACCCTTCAAAACACCAATCATGAGAAGATTTTTATGCTCGTAATCTTTTGAGATCCGAAGTCCGAGTGCCTTGATCCGTCTCCGGATGGCCTCCTGGGTAATCATCGGTTTCCCGAAAAGGCGGTCGCCTATCCGTTTTTCTGTTGGCGCGATTGTGTGTTCTTGAAATGAACGATCAAGGTTCGAGCCGTCCTTTTGTGAACGCTGAAGCGTTCGTCTGTCCGATATCCCATCACCCATAAAATCCCGCTCTTACAAAACAATATCGGAATATAATGACGGTTTTCCTTTGTGATTTTTTTATCGACAAAATAGTCCTGAAGTTTTTTATGATGCCCTTTCATCCCCATCGGGACAAAACGGTCTCCCGGCTCCCATCTTCGAACCTGCAGTGGGAGGCTGATTTTATCAAAATCAAAATAAGCGATGCAAGTTGAAAGGAAACCATAAGAAGGCCCTTTCTGAAGTGAAACATCGAACTCCAGGCCCCAATCGCGAAGGTGAATGAGCGTTCTTGTCATTCCTGGGTTAATCTGTAAGAGGGAGAGCGATTTGTTTGTAAACCGTGCTTGACTGCAGTTCTCTCTTGACTGATTCCGTTTAATCCAAAGCCTCGAGTCCTTTTTTTCGATGCTTATTGCTGAGGGAAATGTCAGTCTTCCACCGACTGGAGGTTGAAGAATCTTTGATCGAATGCGTTCAATATGATTAAATCCGACTTCTGTCATGTCTCCTGGAAGTTTTTTGATCATCCATCGTAGAACCCGTCTCTGAAGTGCCGGATGCATCCGGATCAATCCGGAAACATCCATCGAGAACGACCCCTCGTTTTCTTCAATATCAAGTGTTTTAAGTGCTTCAATCATAGTTTGATGAATAAAATGATTCTCATCCCGAAGCAAGATCGCCTCTTTGCAAAGCGTTTCTTTAATTCTTGGATTGTATGTTTCCAGAATAGGCATGAGTTGATGACGAACCTGATTCCTTCGATAAATCAGCTGCCCATTACTGACATCTTCTATATAGGGAATTTTCTCCTTGAGAAGCTTTTCCATAATTTCCTTGCGGGAACAGCTTAAAAGAGGACGGATAATCAATGCATCCCGAACTTCAGGGATACCGCTAAGTCCTTCCATACCGGCCCCCCGCAACATTCTCATTAAAAAGGTTTCGGCCTGATCATCTGCATGATGTCCTAAGGCAATCCAGTCCGCCTCTTCCCTCTGAGCCACTTCTTTTAAAAATTGGTAACGGACTGCACGGGCACCTGCCTGCTTCGACATGCCCGTTTTTTTACAATGCCGGACAACAGACCGTTCCTCAGACGTGCAGGGTAAATCCAAGATCTTGGATAGCTTCGCAATAAAATCGGCTTCCTCGACTGCTTCAGGACGAAGGCCGTGGTTTAGGTGGGCGACATGAAGCGATAATGCATAAGGAGACGGAAGTTCTTTAAAGAGATGAAGGAGGCAGACAGAATCCGGCCCGCCTGATACCGCAACAACGA
>JBHHWW010000047.1:0-11712 GCA_046756725.1 Nitrospiria bacterium
TACCAAATCGCTTAAATCAGTGTCAAGATATTCAAGAATTCCTGTTCATACCGTAAATAATCATGAGGCCTTCTAAAGTCAAGGTTTGCCTGACATGGGAAATGGTTTCACATTCAGACGCAATCAATTTCGCAAGACCCCCGGTTCCGATAACATGGGCTTTACTGCCAATTTCATGATGAATACGCCGAACCATACCGTCAATTAGACCTACGTAGCCAAAGACACTGCCGGATTGCACACTGGAATGGGTATCTTTACCAATCACACAAGACGGCTTCGCGATTTTAATTCTTGGCAGTTTCGCTGCATGACTGTAAAGTGCTTCCAGTGAAAGGTTCAGCCCAGGGGCAATCGCACCGCCCAGGTACTCTCCCTTTTCAGAAACCACGCAAAAGGTGGTTGCCGTACCCAGATCAACAATCACGACCGGTCCACCATAAAGATGGTAGGCTGCTGTTGCATTAACGATTCGATCTACTCCGATTTCTTCGGGCCGGTCATATTGAATATTAAGGCCAGTTTCAAGACGATGCGTTACCTGCATTGGGACCATTATTGAAAAATACTTCTCAGATATATTCTGAAAAACAGAGGTTAACCTGGGTACCACGCTCGATAAAATCACACCTGATATTCGAGTGGATGTAAATCCATTAGACTTTAGAAGGGCTGAAATCAAGATGCCATATTCGTCAGGCGTCTTGTCTAAATCGCTTGAGACTCGCCATTCCCCCTTAAGCTCTTTCTCTTTGAAAAGACCAACGGTAACTTCGGAGTTTCCAATGTCGATTGCCAAAAGCACGCGATAATCCTATTTTGAGGGAAAAGTGTCTAGAGTCTGATTACCGGTTACCATAGACTGAATTATGGTCAAGCGAACCTGCGGCATATCAGGCATCCCGGTGAGTATCATGGAGGTGGGTTACATCTCCCAGAAGGATACTTCTCCGAGTCTGATCCCCCAGTCGAACCCGGAGAGCGCCATTTTCTTCAATGGCTTCAGCCCAACCTTCAAAAATATTTTTGGGTGTATCAATCCGGACTTTCCTGTCAAGGGTCCGGCAGTACAGACGCACCGCATTCAGGACATTTTTTTTTTCTTCCACTTCTCCCTGCAAAGTAAGTATTTTTTCGGCAACACCGTCCAGAAGTGACATCACCAAACTTGTCCGTTCAACTGATTCTCCCAAGGCGATTTTCAGTGAACTGGGGCAAGTCCGGAAGTTGTCCGGAAAGTCTTTTTCATCAAGGTTTACATTCAAGCCGATTCCGATGACGAGGGCAGCAGCCTGTCCACCCGAAATATGGGTCTCAAGGAGAATCCCTCCCAATTTTTTATCTTCATAGATGATGTCGTTAGGCCACTTGATTCCGCACTTCAGGCCCGTGTTTTCCTGGATACCATCAATCACCCCGGCCGCTGTCGCAAGGGAAAAAAGGGGGTAATCCCGTATTGGCAGATAGGGCCTCAAAAGCAATGAGAGGTAGATATTTTTTTCTGAAGGGGAAAACCACTCTCTCCCCTGGCGACCTTTCCCTTCCGTCTGGGACTCCGCCAAAATGGCAATGCCTTCCGGCACCCCGGATGCGGCCATCTCAAGGGCGATTTTATTCGTCGATTCAACCCGCTCAAACAAAAGCACCTCGTGGACAAGCTCCCGCAGTCGCGTTTGTGAACGGCAATGGTGATTGATTTGATCGACATTCAGTGTCGCTTGGTTTGTCATTTGGGATTCAATCTCTCATCGATGGTTTTCATCTTCATACTGATGTCAACCGCTCTAGCCGAATGCGTGAGCGCCCCGACCGAAATCAGATCGACCCCGCACGCGGAAATAGCGGCCACACGATTGAGAGAAACACCGCCCGACGCTTCAATCAAAAGCGCCGGGTTTTTCTCACGAATGAACCTCACGGCTTCTCTAATTTCCTCCAGCGACATATTGTCCAACATAATAATTTCGACCCCCGCTTTAATTGCCTCCCTGACTTCTGCCATGCTGCCCACTTCCAGTTCGATCTTGAGGGTGTGCGATTTTGCCGCATGTGCCATTTTAACAATCGCTTGAATATCCCTCCCAAGCGCGATATGGTTATCCTTAATCAGGATCAAATCTCCCAAATGAAAACGGTGATTTCCGCCCCCGCCAAGACGGACGGCTTCTTTTTCAAGGACCCGATATCCCGGAATCGTCTTTCGTGTGTCAACAATAGTCGCAGAAGTGCCTTGCGTTTGTTTAACAAATTCTGCTGTCAAGGTGGCGATTCCAGAAAGGTGCTGAAGGAAGTTGAGGGCCGTTCGCTCTCCTTTCAGAATCACCCTGGCATCGCCCGTCACACGCGCAATCAACGCCCCTTTTTTCAGATGTGTTCCCGGAGGCGATATAGATTCAACCAGCACATGCGGATCAAGCCTCTGAAAAACAGCCTGGAAGATTTCTGTGCCCGCAACAATGAGGGCCTCTTTGGCAATGACCTCTCCCACCGCAGGGATGGGAGAGGGGAAGAGGGCTTCAGTCGTCCGGTCTCCATAGCAGAGGTCTTCAGCAAGGCCTTGCCGGACAAGGGTGTCAATGAGGACAGGTTCGATCATTACGATTCTAATGAACGAGAGAGTTGGGTCTGAAACTGTCGAAGATTGGTCTTAAATCGGGACTTCTCTTCGGTCAGCGCATTTTGTTCCCGTTTTGTCTTTGCCACAACTCCTTCAGGAGCATTTAAGATAAAGTTCGGGTTGTTTAATTTTTTCTCAACCACCACAAGATTTCGTTCCATTTTCGCAAGTTTTTTTTCAATGCGGGAAACTTCTCCACGGACCCTGCTCTCGTCCAGTGGAAGATAAATTTCACTGATACGGGTTAAAGCTGGCGCAAACATTTTTGGTAATTTAAGAGTCAGCCCAATCGAAACACTATCTATACGGGCGAGGCGTTTAATATATGGAAGATGTTTTTCAAACTTTACTTGATCTACTTCCTTTTTTATCTTGATCAAAAGGGAAAGAGCCTCAGAAGGCGGGATATTCATTTCTCCTCTCAAGTTCCGAACGGCCCGAACCGTATCACAGATCACGTCATAAACGACTTCCTCTGCCGACAAGTCGCACTTATTGACATCCACTTTTGGATAAGCGGTTGCTGCAAGGAAGACTTTTTCTTTTTGGAAGTGTTCCCAAAGTTCTTCAGTCAAAAACGGCATGAATGGATGGAGCAACTTCAAAATCTGCTTAAAGACGCTCATCATTGTCAAATATGCCGAGCCTTGGCTTTCTTTCTCCTGTAAATCCACTTTTGACAATTCCAGATACCAATCACAGAAGGTATGCCAGACAAACTGATAAACTGACTTGGCCGCCTCGTCAAAACGGTAATTCTCCAGTGCCCGGTTGACAGATCCAATGGTTTCATTCAGTCGGCTTTGAATCCAGCGTCCCACCACCGTCTGCTGTTTTTGAACAGATATCAGTCCAGTCTCTCCGTCAGATTCCGGTCGATTCATTTGGATAAAGCGTGCCGCATTCCAGATTTTATTACAGAAGTTCCGGTATCCTTCAATCCGTTCTTCAGACAACTGAATATCCCGACCAGGAGAGGCCATTGCCGCCAGGGTAAACCGGAGCGCATCGGTTCCATGCCTATCCATCAATTCTAGGGGATCAACGACATTTCCCTTCGATTTACTCATTTTCTGACCCTTGGCATCCCGTACCAAGGCATGGATGTATACATCTCTGAAGGGGACATCCTTCATGAAATGCAGGCCCATCATAATCATCCGGGCCACCCAGAAAAAGAGAATGTCAAAACCACTCACCAAAGTACTCGTCGGATAAAACCGTTTAAGAAGGGCTTCCGCTTCGACCCGTCCCTCTTCATCTGGTTGAAGGACCGTCGGCCACCCGCTTGTCGAAAAAGGCCAGAGCGCTGAAGAAAACCAAGTGTCAAGAACGTCCGGGTCTTGAACCAGATCTGAAGCTCCGCATTTCGGACAGGACGTTTCTCCAACAATGGGCCTTGCATTGATTTCGATGTAAACCGTTTCCTCTGTCGGTTCGGGAAGCGCCGCCCCCTCACCTACTGCACCTACACCGACATGGGAAATGAAAACTCCTTCATCACATCCTGGTTTCTTGCAGTACCAAACAGGAATCTGGTGCCCCCACCAGATCTGACGGGAAATGCACCAATCTTCAATGTTTTCCATCCAACCAAAATAGTTGGCCTCCCAACTGGACGGAATAAGCTTTATTTTCTTCTGACGAACGGCATCAATAGCCGGTTGGGCCAGAGAATGCCCCGGTTCATTCACCTTGACAAACCACTGCGGAGAATCAAACGGTTCGACCACCGTTTTGCAGCGATAACATTTACCTATGGAATGCACGTGGTTTTCTACTTTGAGTAGTATTTTCTCTTTTTTCAGTTCTTCAATGACAATTTCTCTTGCCTTGATCATCGGTTGGAATGTCAGATCCCGACTTAAATCAACAGAGACTTTGGCTTCGTCTCGGAGGGCAAAACCATTCATTTCACCACTCCAATCAATCAGAGATATTTTTTCGAGCTGATGACGCTTGCCCGATTTTTCATCATTAAAATCATGGCCGGGTGTAATTTTCACGGCGCCCGTCCCAAGCTCCCTGTCCACCAGAATGGGATCTGGAATAATTGGAATACTTCGATCCGTTAAAGGGAGTTTGATTCGTTTCCCGATCAGGTGATTAAAACGCGTATCTTCCGGATGAACCGCGACTGCGGTATCACCCAGCATCGTCTCCGGGCGGGTTGTTGCGACAGTTAAAAACGTGTCGGGATCATCTGCAAGCGGATACTGGATATAGTACATTTTGCCCTGTACTTCTTCATGTTCGACTTCGATATCGGACAGGGCGGTCCGGCAATGCGGACAAAGATTGATGAGGCGTTTATCTCGATGAATGAGTCCTTCTTTGTAAAGCCGGACAAAGACTTCCTGAACAGCCCGTGAAAGAACAGTATCCAGAGTAAATCGTTCCCGTTCCCAATCGCAGGACGCCCCAAGACGCTTGAGCTGTTTTAAAATCCTCCCTCCTGAATTTTCCTTCCATAACCAGATTCGTTTTATAAAGTCCTCACGACCCAGTTGATGCCGATCTAATCCTTCTTTTACAAGCTGACGTTCAACGACATTTTGTGTTGCAATCCCGGCATGGTCTGTCCCCGGGAGCCAAAGGACATTGCAGCCCGACATACGCTTCCATCGTGCCAAAATATCCTGAAGAGTATTGTTTAGAGCATGACCGAGATGGAGCACACCGGTCACATTCGGCGGCGGAATAACCATGGAAAAAGAGGGATTATTTGATGCCGAATCAGCATGAAAAACACCTGACGATTCCCAGCGTGTCGTCCACTTTTCTTCAACTTCTTCCGGGTTGTAAACTTTCTCTAACAATGCGTCAGACATGCTCATACATCGGCCTTATTCTATTCGAAAAGCGGAGCATTTTCTCACAAAGTTTATTGGGGATGCAAGAAGACAAAAGGGACTCGAGACAAACCCTTTTTACAAAAATTTATAGGAGAAAACAGTATCTCATTCACTATTCAAGACATGACTCAACCACCTGCCATACTTTACTCATTTCTCGTTTTATGCTACTTTTAGTCCATGCTGACCCTGCTGAAACAGTCCAAACGACTGATGATCCTTATTGCCGTTGGGTTTACCACATTCCTTGTTGTTTCCCTTATTTCAGACGACAGAAAGAAGGATGTTCAAATCCCATATAGAAATATCGGGAAAAATGCTGATGTGAGTATCTCTCATCTTTCTTTTGTTCAAACAGAGGAAGGGGGTAGGACCGTCACCCTTGACGCAAACCATATGGATTTTTATACAGACAACCAAAACGCACTTTTGAATACAGTGTCTGTAAGCATTCCTTATGGAGAAGGGCTTGAACTCCAATTGCAAGGAGACGAAGGCACGATTGATTCAGAAAAGGAAGACTTCTCACTCTGGAAGAAATCTGATCCAATGGTCATCAAGTTAGAGAGTGGTCTCACCGTAAAGACAAACAGCCTGACATGGCATAATAAGAAAAGGACCATTGTTTCCAAAGGTCCAGTCCAAATCCTTGGAAAACAGATTGAGATTAACGGACAAAAACTCCATTTTCTAATCGACAACGAAGAGATGACGGTTTCAGGCAATGTCAGAACATTGGTTTATTAAATCAAGAAAGGTCCTTATTCTTTCTTTGTTTTTTATCCTTGGGATGGGGATAAAAACACTTGCAGCTGAAACACCATCGGCTCAAAAACCGGATGGTCCTATTTCGATTCAATCGCAAAATATGACCCTTAAAAACATTGAAAATAAAGCAGTCTTTGATGGAGCAGTCCATATCCTTCAAGGTGACCTGAGTATCAAATCGGATCATGCTGAGGTTTTCATGGTGACACAAAAAGAGGGCGTTTCTCTCTTGAAGGATACAGAGGCAAAGCGAGATGTCTCAAAAATCGTTACAACTGGAAATGTCACCATTGAAAATGGGAAACAGCGGGCAAAAGCAGAAAAAGGGGTTTATGATCGGCAAAAAAATATAATCATTCTAACAGGAAAACCAGAAGTATGGGAAGACGGCTACCATGTGAAAGGGAAGGAGATCACTTTTTTTATTGCGGAAGAAAAGACGCTGGTTGTCGAAAGCCAAGTTGTGATTCACAACGCCCCAAAAGTGACGAAGAAGAAACAAGTGCTCAATTGAAAACCTTTACACTTCGCTCATATGGACCATTTTGGAAATCCCGCTTCTCCATTGGTCCCGGGATTAATCCCCGTTGCATCATAAGGAAACAATGCTAAGAGCAGAACGGCTTGAGAAAAGCTATAATGGACGTAAGGTTGTCCGAGATGTCTGCGTCAATGTTGGCCCCGGTGAAATTGTCGGTTTGTTAGGCCCAAACGGCGCAGGAAAGACAACCACTTTCTACATGATAGTGGGCCTGACACCTCCGAGTCGCGGGGGAATATACTTAAACGGAGATGAAATCACACAAACGCCCATGTATCAGCGTGCCCACAGAGGGGTAAGTTACCTTCCACAGGAAGCCTCTATTTTCAGAAAGCTAACAGTGGAAGAAAATATAATGGTTGTACTGGAAACCCTTCCTCTTTCTGCATCAGAACGGGAAACTCGCCTCCGTACCCTCTTGGGTGAACTCAGCATTTCGCATCTGTCAAAAAACAAAGCCTATACCCTGTCCGGAGGAGAGAGACGACGTCTTGAAATTACAAGAGCACTCGTCCTGTCTCCAAGTTTTATTCTCCTGGATGAACCCTTTGCAGGCGTTGATCCCATAATTGTCAGCGAAATCCAGAAGATTATCTTCCATTTAAGGGAAAAAGGTATTGGAATTTTGATGACAGATCACAATGTACAGGAGACGCTTTCCATCACGGACCGGGCTTACATCATCCACGAGGGAGAAATTTTAGTCTCGGGAACCCCTTCCGAGATTGCATCAAACCAAAAGGCAAAAACCCTTTATTTAGGAGACCGGTTTCTTTGGAATGACCAGTATGCGAATCAACTCGATCGCGGTGAGGAGTAAAGATGTCATGGTCTGATAGTGGAATGGGGCTGAGGATTGATTTAAAGTTATCCCAGAAACTGGTAATGACGCCACAGCTTCAACAAGCGATTAAGCTTTTGCAACTTTCGCGTCTTGAAATAGACCAAGTCATCAACCAGGAAATGGTTGAAAACCCGCTTCTTGAAGGCGGTGACCTGGAAACCACTGAAGCAAAAGAACAGTCAACCGCCACTGAGACTGAAGCGGGAGAGTCAGATGGCAGTCTCCCTGAAAAAAAAGAGGACTTTGATTTAAAATGGGAAGACTATTATACGGATGACTATCGAGATGGCGGAGGGAGTGTTTCTGCTCCTTCATCAGATGAGGAAAGGCCTTCATATGAACAGACACTTGCGACAGTCACCTCACTCTTTGACCACCTTATTTGGCAATTGGGTCTTTCTTTGGTCACCGACAGGGAAAGAGACATCGGGGCAATATTGATTGGAGAAATAAATGATAAGGGATATTTGGATACGCCCCTCGAGGAAATTGCGACATCATCCAAGGCTTCTTACGAAGCAGTCGAACACGTTCTGTCCATCATTCAAGGATTCGACCCGGCAGGCGTCGGGGCAAGAAGTCTAGAAGAATGCTTGCTCATTCAAGTCAAGCAACTCCGTCTTTCCAACACGCTGGTTGAGACAATCATTAAGAATCACCTGTCTGACCTTGAAAAAAAACGCTACAATGTCATTGCAAAAGCATGTGATACCCAAGTACAGGATGTACTGCAAGCATCAAAAGTCATTGAACATCTGGAGCCAAAACCAGGCCGCCCGTTCACATCATCACAAAATATGTATATTACACCCGACTTGCACGTTTCAAAAAAAGAAGGAAAATACGTTGTCCTACTCAATGATGACGGACTTCCAAAACTAAAAATAAGTCCTTATTACCGAGGGCTTCTACGCACAAAAGGAAAGGTTAATGAAGACACAAAATCATATTTAAGCGAAAAACTTAAATCTGCACTCTGGCTCGTAAGAAGTATTGAGCAACGCAACCGAACGATTCAATTGGTGGGTGACAGTATTTTAAAATTCCAGTACGAGTTCATGGAAAAAGGGGTCAGCGCTCTAAAACCATTGATTCTAAGACAAGTTGCAGAGGATATTTCGATGCACGAATCCACCGTAAGCCGGGTAACAACCAATAAATATATACACACACCTCAGGGAATTTACGAATTAAAATTCTTTTTTAACAGCAGCCTCCCCCGTGCTGGCAGCACCATTGAAAATCTCTCATCCATCGCAGTCAGAGAGATGATTCGAAAAATGGTTTCAGAAGAAAATCCTGTATCTCCTTTGAAAGATCAAGAAATTGTTGATCGCTTAAAAACAAAAGGCGTAAAGATTGCGAGAAGAACAGTCACAAAATATCGGGCATGGCTTAAAATTGCACCTGCAAGCCGAAGAAGAATTCCTTGTTAGGATCTAAACCGCCTCATTTATGCCTCATCCTGGGAGATTTTTATAAGATTCTCTTCAATTCCAGAAAACCTTTTTTAGAAGGAGGATAACCATGGAAGTTGTGATTTCAGGTAAACAATTGGAAATGACCCCAGCATTAAAAGAGTATGTTGAAACCAGGGCGACAAAAATAAGTAAATATACCTCAAAAGCAACCCAGGCCGTTTTCACTCTCAAGGTTGAAAAATATCGCCACCTGGCAGAAGTGCTTGTGAAAGTAAACGGATTTATTTTACAGGCTGAACATGAAACGGATGCCATGTATGCATCGGTTGACAAAGCAATGGGGAAGATTGAGAGACAGCTTAGAAAATATAAAGAAAAACTCTGCGACCATAGGGTGCCACAAAACGCAATGATTGAAAAGCCATCCCCGACCCAAAAACCGCTTCATCCAAGCATCGATAAAAAAAAGAAGTTCCCGATCCAGCCCATGACCGAAAGCGAAGCCGCTTTCCAGATGAAACTCCTTAAAAAGAACTTTTTCCTCTTCAAAAATCATAAAGACCAACAACTTAACGTTCTTTATAAAAGAAAAGATGGCGGCTTAGGACTGATTGAACCGACCTACTGACAAACTAAATGACCCTTCTTATGTCCGTTGCTGACAAAGATGTTCACCTCGTTATCATCAGCGGACTCTCGGGGTCAGGGAAGAGTTGTGCCTTAAAGTGCTTTGAAGACCTTGGCTTTTTCTGCATCGACAATCTTCCCCCTCAGCTCCTCCCTAAATTTATAGACCTTTGCAGACAATCTCGAAATAAGATTGCTCAAGCAGCCATTGGAATCGATATTCGGGAGAGAACCTTTCTTTCGAACTTCCTCAATGTGTACGAACAACTAAGAGAAAAAGGTTATCACATGGAGCTCCTCTTTCTTCAGGCAAAAAATGAAATATTGCAACGTCGTTTTTCTGAATCACGTCGTCCCCATCCCCTTGCCCAGAAAGGAACCGTCCTTGAAGGTATTGAGAAAGAGCGAAAAGTACTGCTGCCCCTGCAAGAGCAAGCCAATCGTGTCATTGACACCTCTGACTATCACGTTCATCAACTGAAAGAGACCATTGATCACTACTATCTGAAGGGCAGCAATCAACAACATTTGAACCTTTTTCTAACTTCTTTTGGTTATAAGTTTGGCGTCCCATATGACCTCGACCTTCTACTCGATGTCCGTTTTCTCAGTAATCCATACGCAATTGATAAATTAAGACCATTGACAGGAAACGATCCGGACGTACAAAATTATGTCGTATCCCTGCCCGAAGCAAAAATTTTCATCGAAAAAATTTGCGGGCTTCTTGACTTTCTTTTTCCTCTCTTTAAAAAAGAAGGGAAAAGCTACCTAACAATAGGAATCGGATGCACTGGCGGAAGACATCGATCTGTGGCAATTGTAAATCACTTAACAAGCTATTTTTCTAATATAGGCATTCAGGTTCACTCCCGGCATCGGGATGTGGAGATCGACGATTAGGGGTTCATGAAAAACTATGTCCTCGGAATAACAGGCGCCAGCGGCGCAATCTACGGTGTGACCCTCCTGAACTACCTTCTGGGTATAGGTCATCACGTTTATTTGAGCCTGACACCTGAAGCACGGTTCATTATTCGAGGAGAAATGGACCTTGAGTGGGGGCATAATTTCTTAGAAACCAATGAAATTTTAAAAGAACGTTATTCTGATACCCACTTGACTTACTGCGACGAGAAGGAGATGTCGTCACCCATTGCAAGCGGCTCTCTTCTAACTGAAGGCATGGTCATTGCCCCATGTTCTATGAAAACGTTATCCGGCATTGCCCATGGATTTTCATCGAATTTGATCGAGCGAGCAGCAGATGTCACATTGAAAGAAAGGCGTCCTCTTATCCTTATTCCACGTGAAACACCTCTGAACCAGATCCATCTCAGAAATATGTTGTTGGCCTCAGAAATGGGTGCCACCCTGTTGCCGGCCATGCCTGCCTTCTACAACCGCCCTGAATCAATCAATGATATGGTTCGTTTCATCTCCGGGCGGGCACTTGACCTGCTCTCCGTTGAGAATCGGCTTTACACCCGATGGGCCCAACCATGAAATTCTTCTGTTCGATAAAACGGACGGTCCTCATTTTTCCGATTTTGCTGCTGTTGTCTTGTCAGTCAACACCGCTTTCTGAACCCAATACAGATTGGGCCGATGTTACATTCAGATCTGTCGGCATCGGGAAAATGGAAAAAGGATGGTCCATTACCAAAAGAATTCAGGCCATTCAGAAAGCCAAAGTGGATGCATATACCCAACTAGAATCTAAAATAATGCGTCTAAAAATCGACTCAAAAAGAACAATTTCGAAACTTTCAAAAGAAGATGTCCTATTTCGTAAGAAAATTTCTGCATTTGTTAGGGGTGCGAAAGTCATCCATACAGAGAATAACGAAGAGGGTATCAAAGTCATTGTAGAGCTTTTTCTCGGAGACGACTTCAAAACAACCGTAGGGCTGTCGAAGAAAAACTCAAGCGGCTCATCCAATACGAGACGAGGCGCAGACTTTTCTCCATAATTAAAAACATTGATCCTTCGACTAACCTCCTACCTAACCTTGACAAACTTCTGATACTAAGTATAC
>JBHHWW010000048.1:0-11652 GCA_046756725.1 Nitrospiria bacterium
GGGCCAATCAGCTACTTATTCAGAGGTTACTTAAGAGACCGCGGAAAAGGTCGAAGGCTGGCGGTCTTCACCCTTGCGGTGGCTTCAGTGATCTGGTTTAGCAAAGCGTTTGATGTCGCCATGAAAGTTGGAGGCCAGATCCTGCCCGTCATCAAGCTGGAATTTCCCGAGACGATGATTCGTCTCGGCGTTGATGAACAGAACAATTTCTGGCGTTTTGGTTCCACAGACCGCAATGAATTTTTACTTGCGCTGGATGGACCCCTCCCGCTCTATCTGGAGCCTTTATTGATGGTCTTGGCCGTTTGCCTGCTCTTGATTTTTTTATCAACACGAATTTGGGAGGAAGTTGAGATATGAGCGTAGTTTTTACCATTCTCACCGTTGTTTGTCTCTATTCCGGATATCGAACATGGTGGCAAACAACGAGTCCGAGCCTTGCTTTTTATTACACTTGAGGTAACCTTATTGACAATGAATGAACCTTCCATGACAAAAAAGCGTCTCGGTGAACTTCTGCGGCAGGCCGATCTGATTACGCAATCGGACCTGGAGCGGGCGATTGAAGAACAGCGTCACACAGGGAAACGGATGGGCGAGGCCCTGGTCGATCTCAAAATTGTGACTGAGTTTGATATTGCCAATGTGCTATCGACACAACTCGGAATAAGCTATCTTTCACTCGAAATGGCCGCGATTGAACCCGATGCCATTGCCGTTGTGCCTGAGAATATCGCACTGAAATATACCTGCATTCCAACCACGATCAACAAGCGTCAGCTTTCTATCGCAATGGTCGATCCGCTTGATTTTGAATGCATCAAGGACATCCATTTCAGAAGCAATTTCGAAGTCAAGCCGCTTATTTCGACACGGCGGGAAATTCTGGCTGCAATCAAACGCTACTACCGCCTGGATGATTCTGTTGAGAATATTCTTCACGCAACGGAAGGACTCATGGAAAATTCCACGGTTGAAATTTTTCCGACTGCTGACTTGTCACAAGAGGTCGAATCTGAAGACCTTGAGAAGAAAGGAAACCTGGCTCCGATTGTCCGCTTGTTCAACACCCTTGTCGTAAAAGCAATGCGCGCCCGCGCAAGCGATATCCATCTGGATGCCCATCGCATTGAACTCTCGGTCCGATTCCGCATCGACGGGATTCTGCATGAGGAAATGACGCTTCCAAAATGGGTTCAGGCGGCGCTTGTGTCGAGAATCAAAGTGCTTTCCTCCCTTGACATTTCCGAGCGCCGACTCCCCCAGGATGGAGCCATTCGGGTACGGCTTGACAACCGTGATGTAGACCTCCGGATTTCGACGCTTCCGACCCATTATGGAGAAAAAGTGGTGATTCGAATCCTGGATCAAAAATCGGTCCCGATCGGTTTGAAAGGCACGGGTTTATCCGGAAAAGACCTCGAAAAAATGCTCGCTTTTACGCAAAAACGCCAGGGCATTCTTCTTGTGACAGGTCCCACCGGCAGCGGAAAAACATCGACGCTGTACGCATTTATCAATCAAGTCCGGTCAGAAGCCATTAATATTATGACGGTTGAAGACCCGATTGAATACGACATGCCGGGGCTCAACCAGATTCAAGTCAAGCCTGAAATCGGTCTCACCTTTGCGAATTGTCTCAGGTCCATTCTTAGACAAGATCCAAACGTGGTCATGCTCGGTGAAATCAGGGATCTTGAGACCGCAGAGATTGCCTTTCGGGCGGCAATGACAGGACACCTTGTCATTAGCACGCTTCATACGAATGATGCGATTTCAACCGTCACGCGGATGCTCGACATGGGGATTCCCAAGTATCTGGTGGCCGCCAATATTATTGGCGTGGTCGCGCAGCGCCTGGTTCGGAAGGTTTGTCACTTATGTAAAGCCAGCGGCCGATCCTCCGTGAAAGAGGTCAACCCGCCAATCCCCCATCAAAAACAAGAGCAGAACGGAACGGGTGAAAAACCTGCCTACAAGGCCTGTCAATCCTGCAAGGGGTCTGGATTTCTCGGAAGAATCGGGATTTTTGAAGTACTTCCTTTTGGTAAAAAGATCAAGGAAATGGTTGCCAGCGGAAGGAGTGAAGAAGAGATCCGGAAGTCCGTTTCGGACTTGGGAATGACCACAATGTCCGATGACGGCTTTAAAAAAGTGCGTGCAGGTCTAACAACGCTGGAAGAGGTTCTGAGGGTGATAGAGGTTGAAGAAGAAGGTCGTGTTGTTTGTCCTCAGTGCAAAAAAGCGATCCACAGCGATTATGTCGTCTGTCCTCATTGCAAGTTCAACGTTCAACTAACCTGCAACGCCTGCCAGCGACAGCTACAGCCGGAATGGTGCATCTGCCCCTATTGCCGACATAGCGTCGGCGCTCTCACGCCTCCGCGGGCGCAACCTCTACGCTCAGAGAAATCTCTCTTAAAATAGACGCCACCTGTTCGCATTTTTCCAGTATGCCGGCATAGCAGATGGATTGCCCTTGCGTATGGACCTCCATCGTCACTTCAAAAGCCACTTCCAATGAAACCCCCGTCGCTTTCTGAACTTGGAAGATGACTTCGTCAATGGTGTGGACGTCATCATCAAAAATAGTGACCTGCCAAGGCTTTGCCTCTTCCGTCTCGTCCTCATTCAGGACAGCGCTTTCAGGACGATCAAGGACGCCTGGCTTCATGGGACTCTCCTATTTGAAACAAGTTGCGAATGAATTTCTTCCCAATCGCTTAAGGGCTGTGAACAGCTAAAATTCTGACAGATGGAAACCGCCATATTGTCGCCGTCTTTCTGTTGAGGCCTTCTATCACCTTTGCCTTGAAGGTCTGTCCCGTTCATGGTCACGACTTTGTTAGGAAGGTAAAGTCGATACAGTTTTGCTAGCAATTCTTCAAAATCGGGCAGCGTTCTGTTTCCAGTGATATGTATTTCCTTGGGTGTTTTCAGATAAAAATCTGCGGCGGCAAGAAGGTTCCCTGTAGAGTAAGGATGTTCTGTCATTGCATCCATAAATGTCTGCAAGACAGCCTCTCCCCGGTCAAAATATTTTTTTTCTCCAGTGAGATAGAAAAGCCGGAGCAAAACCTGTGCAGCAACGGCATTGCCTGACGGAAGCGATTGGTCGTGACAGGGCATCGTCCGTGAAATAAGCACCTCATGGTTTGAGGATGTATAGAAAAACGCGCCTGTTTCGGTATCGATAAATTGTTCGAGTAGAACTTCGGTAAGGGCTTGCGCCTGTTTAAGATAAGCACGCACGGAAGTCGCTTCATGGAGATCGAGTAACGCATCGATGAAATAAGTCACATCATCGAGATAAGCGGGTATTTTCGCAATGCCTTCTTTAAAGGTATGCAGAAGGCAGCCTTTCTGACAAAGCGAGGTTCCGATAAAACAAGCGGCTTTTATGGCTACATCGAGATAGCGGTTATTCCGGCTGACCTGATACCCCTCTATAAACGCAGAGATCATCAAGCTGTTCCAACCGGTAATGATTTTCTCATCCCGCATCGGTGCGGGTCGTTTCAAGCGTTCAAGAAGGAGTTGTCCTTTTGCCTCTTTGATGGCCCGCATCGCTTCTTCAAGGGAAATTCCCATTTCTTTTGACAGTGCTTCAAGTGATTTCGTCAAGTGAGGGATGCTCTTCCCTTCAAAATTTCCGTCGTCTGTGATGTTGTAATATTGACAGAAGAGACGACCCGTTTTTTCTCCGAGCAAAGCAGTCACCCCGGAAGGCGTCCACACAAAAAAAGAACCTTCTCCGCCTTCGCTATCCGCATCCTGTGAGGCATAAAACCCGCCTTCCGGAGCCGTCATTTCACGGATGACATAATCCAGAATTTCCGTGCCAACCTCCCGATAGAAAAGTTCTCCAGTGGCTTGAAATGTCTGAAAGTAGAGGCGGGCGAGCTGGGCATTGTCATACAGCATCTTTTCAAAGTGGGGCACCTGCCACCCTGCATCAACAGAATAGCGATGGAAACCGCCGCCAAGCTGATCATAAACACCCCCCCAGGCCATCTTTCCAAGAGTGAAAGTCACCATTTTAAGAAAGGCGGGATCTGCACTTTCATTGTAATAACGGAGCAACATCGACAGCGCCGGCGTGCTGGGGAATTTGGGTGCGCCGCCAAATCCGCCATTGCTTGTATCAAACATCTGGCTGATCTGTGTCGCCGCTTTTTTTGTCAGATCTGGATCAACTTGTTTTTTCGTATTACGCCGTTCTTGCTCTGAGATTTTATGGAGTGCATTTTGGACATTTTGCACTGTTTGTGCGATATCCTTTGGACGGTCTTGATACGCCTTTGCAAGGGATTGAAGAAGGCGGGGGAATCCCGGAAGCTGATAACGGTCTTCCGGAGGGAAATAGGTCCCCCCGTAGAAAGGAACTTTTTCAGGCGTGAGGAACATCGTCAGCGGCCATCCACCGCCGCGTTGAATAAAAAACTGCACGCTGGTCTGGTAAATCTGGTCAAGATCCGGGCGTTCTTCCCGATCGACTTTAATACAGACAAAATGATCGTTCATGATTTGTGCAATGGATTCGTCCTCAAAAGATTCCGTTTCCATCACATGGCACCAGTGGCAGGCAGAATAGCCGATAGAAAGGAGAATGGATTTCCCCGCCTTTTTGGCCTTCGCAAATGCTTCCTCCCCCCAGGCATACCAATCGACCGGATTATGCGCATGTTGGAGAAGATAGGGACTCGTCTCGTAAATGAGGCGATTTGAGGGGCGTTTTTTCCGGGTCATGCTGAATCCCTCGACAAAACCAAAAGAGTGAGCATAGCACTCTCAAGGCCGGCTCTGTCAATGGGAATCAGGAGGCGCTTTTGAATGACTTTCCGGAGGTAGACGCCTGCTTGGACCTGTCATTCATTTTTACGGATATCATAGGATGATAAAAATATCACGATGTAATCCAGATATTTTTTGATGACCGAGGATGTTATCTTAATACAAATCCTTCTGTGAAGCGCTACCGATCCGTCGAAAACTTTAAGAGAACCTTAATCCCCTCCAGCTTGATAAGTTCTTCCGCCAAGATGATTTTCTCCAGCTTGATAAGCTCTTCCGCCTGAAGATAGCCAATGGTCCCCGGATCTTTTGAAATGGTCTTCAGAACATCCTTCGAAGTCAACACGACTTTCGGCGGAGTCCTTCCTTCACGAAAAATAAGCTTGAGCCAGTGCGCTTTGTATTTTCCAAGACTTGAACCGAGTATTTTACGGATAAACTGTTTCTTGGCCGGAGACTCATCGACTTGATCAAGGGGTCTGACTTGGGTGCCTTCTACGTCTGTTTGACGGCCCAGGTAAACTTTTTTGAGTTCAGAAATTGTCAGCTTGTCTTTCGGAAAATTTTTATGGCCGATCACGGCAATCTCCGCGCCAAAGATTTCGACCGGCAACAGGAGGAGAAGAGCCAAAAGGGTCATTGCTTTCCATGATCTGTTTTTCATCGTGACGTCCTCCTTCCTAGAATCCAAAGGTCCATTGAAGCCAATAAGAATTAATGGAGCCCTTGCCCGGCTCGTCTGTCGTCCGTCCTTCCACCTTGACAGAAGTCGCGGCACCTATCGCAATATCAAAATCAAAGCGGGCGCCGTAAACGACCTGTGTATATTCCGACTTCGTCGCGTCGGGCCCCGTGAACCCAAGTGCCCGGAAGTAAGGGTCATCATGGATATTTTCAAAAGCCTCATATCGGACATAAGGCGTTGCCATATCCCGGAATGTTTTTGCGAGCTGAACATACCAGACCGTCGTCGTCTCCGACTTTCCAGCGCCATCTTCATTGACAACCCAATAATGTTCGAAAATGAATTCGATATTTGTATCGAACTGATCAAGAAAGGTTAGATCCGCTTGATAGATCATCTGATCGACAAGATCCGTAATCGTCACGCCTGCCGGCGTTGTCACTGTTTGGCTGATATCATTGAGATAAAAACTGCTTCCGATGCCGAGCCCTTCTAAAAATGTCGGCGCGAAAATAAGCCGGGCAGCCAACCCTTTCTCACTATCGACATCCCCTGAGCTGCCGGGATTAAGCTCCCCACCCTGCTCAAAAGAGGAGCCATTGCCAAACTGAAACTCGAAGTGGAAATGACCGGCTCCAATATCCTGATCGGCAACGCCCATCAAACCGACCATATGGGTTGGAAGAATAGCGCTCTTCCCGTCTTCAAAATCGAGAAAAAGAGGGCGAAAAACGGTCGTTTGCATATGTGTCCCGTGATGGAACGCCCGGTTCCAATGGCCCAGCGACGTATGAAAACGCCCCCCCCTGACTCTAAACGCTGACGCCGGACGAAATTCGACCCAGAGCCGCTCAAGATCCACGATAAATCCTTCGCCGGGGGACTCCACAACAAGCTCAAGAAAAGTTCTGAAACGACCGTCAGGATCGATTTTATGCGTTGCCCAGAAATCGAGCTGTCCGAGGCTGAACCCGGAAACTTCACCTGTTTCTTCGCTGTCGCCGAAAGTGACATCGCCAAACACATTCAGATCAACGGCAATCGCAGGCGCCGTTTGAACTAGATGGATGGCTATAATGAAACTCACCAGCAGATATTTTTTCATATCTCTCCTCCAAGCGTTTAAAATCACTTTTGGAAATACCGGATGAGGAGACGCCCTGCCGACAAAAAACAAGACGTTTCTGCCTCCTATTGACCCGGTTGAAGTGGATAAATCCGTCATTCATGACCGCTTCAACAAGTTTTTATTTATTGGAATAAGGGATTGAATGACGGGCGGAGTATAACAGATCATTCATGAAGTGCGCCAACTTTTTTTATAGATAAAGTCACAAAAGAGCGTTCTCAATTAAGCCAGTCACGTAACAGCAGTCACTAATTTCAACATAGGATTGGCCGTTTCTCGTTAAGCGTCTATAGCCTGCCTTAAAAGGCCTCCTACCCATTAATTTTGTATTCAAATCACCGCATGATTTACCCACGGCTTCTCATTTCTGCCGTTTTTTAGGGCACCATGTTGATGAACTCGCACGATACTTCCATCAACCATCAGGTATCCCATATCTCGACCTCTGGAAGGCAATTCAAACACCCGATTCCCCACACATTTTTTGGGTCAATGGGGTTTTAAAAAGAAATACCGTAAAAATGCAGCGATCTGAATCGTTATTAACCTCAAAATTTATATTTATATTTCTATTTTTCTTAATCTCCCCTTAATTTTCACCTTTTATACTTGCGTCATTGTTCATTCACTGATGGATAGAGAGGTTGCTGCGCATCATAAAAAAGCCGAATGTCATCGGAAAATGCTGGATGATTTTGAAGATGCAATCAATAAAATAACTGTAATTGGGAGTCTATCAGATGCCGAATCGGATTATTGAGTCACTCATCACATTTGCGGACGAATGTCCGGATACCATTGCATTGGTGGGTGAACATGAAATGCTTTCCTATAAAGAGATGTTATTGCGAGCACTCAATATCGCGGATTGGTTTGATCAAATCCGGGCTTCATCGATTGGGTTATACCGTGAAAATGGTGTCGAATGGATCATTCTTGATCTCGCCGCTTTAATCGCGAAAGTCACATTGGTGCCGATCCCGTCTTTTTTTTCAGATCAACAAATCAAGCACTTGCTCGCCGCATCTAGGCTTGATTTTATCCTCTGTGACGACCTCAACCGATTCAAAAAAATAGAACCGGGCTTTCTTTATGACGGCGTCACCATGGAAAAGAGCGCCATTTTATGGTCTTTATCAAAAACAGACAAGCGGCCCGCAGATGCACAAAAACCGGCGAAAATAACCTTCACATCAGAATCAAGCGGTCTTATAAGCGGAATTTGTTTGTCATTTGATGCGATTGACAAAATCAGTTTTTCGCTGGTCGCAGCCTTGTCAAATCGTTTGATCCTCAGTCACATCAATCTGCTCCCTCTGAGCGTCCTTCTTGAAAATATTGTCGGCGTTTATGTCCCTCTGCTGATGGGGCAAAAAGTTTATGTCTACCCCGGAAGGTCATCGGGTTTTTCGGGTCGTTCAGAGTTCGATATTGACCGGTTAATTGGTCAGTTAAACCGGATTAAGCCAGATAGCCTGATCCTGTCACCTGAAATGTTAACGGCCTTGCTTACAGTGATAGAACGGGAAAATGCTCTCAGTTACACCCCTTCTTTTATTGGCCTGAGAGGCCACCGCCCGTCTTCGAAATTGATCAAAGAAGCGCGTTCTTTCGGATTGCCTGTCTGTGAAGGGCAGGTGTTAGAGGGCTTAAATTCCACAGTAGACCCGTCTATCCAGTGTTTATTATCAGAATTAAACCTGGGAGGTGCGCTTTATTCAGCGCAAATCCGGGACAAGTCAAGGGGAATTTCCGGTATTTTTTTAAATAATAAAAAGGAGAAATTGAAATGGACCCGACAACCAACATCTCTTTTATGATCGCTTTTTCGGCAGGATTATTGTCCTTTATCTCGCCCTGCGTGCTGCCGCTTGTCCCATCCTACGTTTCCTATATTACAGGCCTTTCCCTGGACGACCTGTGTACATCGCAAGATAAAAAACGGGTTCGTGAAATCGCCGTCAAAAACTCCTTAATGTTCATCATGGGATTTTCAACAATCTTCATGATTCTGGGTGCATCCACCACCTATATAGGGCAATTTTTCCTGGAGAAACAAACCATTATTCGTCAGATCGGCGGTGTCCTGATTGTTTTTTTCGGTCTCTACATTATGGGGCTTTTTAAGGTGCTCTTTATGTCACGGGACACACGTTTTCATTTTAAAAATCGACCGGCGGGTTATTTAGGATCTTATTTTATCGGCGTGGCATTTGGCGCAGGCTGGACGCCTTGCGTTGGCCCGATCCTGGGATCCATTCTGATTTATGCCAGCACCTCCGGTTCGGTCCTCACCGGCGTTCAACTCCTGGGGGCTTATTCTCTCGGACTCGGCCTTCCTCTCTTGATGTCCTCAATCGGCGTTCAATCTTTTCTTTTATATTTCAAGAAGACTGTTAAGTATATGGACTGGATTTCTCGTGTAAGCGGCGCGGTTCTGGTGGTGGTCGGGATCATGATTTTCACGAACTCCCTTACTCAGTTGTCCTCCTTTTTAAACGAATGGTTTTCAGTCGGGTGATGGCCGGTCAATGTGAACAAACAGGGGCGCATAACAATGAAAAAAATAAGCGGGAAAACATATTGGTTTGAGCTGCCAGTCTCAAACCTTGAAAGCGCCAAAACCTTTTATTCCAAGGTATTGGGCTGGACGTTTCAGAAATTGCTTCAGTCTGAAGTATTAAATTACTGGATGATCGGAGTTGATGGAGAATTGATCGGAGGTCTGAAAAAGGCAAAAAAAAATGAAAGATCAGTAGAAGCCCCCGTAATTTATTTTTGCGTGGATCATCTTGGAGCGAAGATCAAGCTGGCGCAAACGCTGGGCGCCCAATTAGAAGGGGGCCGGATTGATTTGGGTTTGGGACGGGGATGTTTTCAACGCCTTAGAGATCCCGATCAGAATTTGATTGCATTCTGGGCAAATGAGTAATGCGGGATCATGATTAAACGAAAGCCCTTTTAAACTAAACGAACATCTTTTATGGGGGGAATGATGATGAAAACAAAAATAATGAAACTGTGTATTGGTTTGAGCCTGGTGATATTGATGGTGGGCACGGTAGCGCTTCAAAACGCGTTCTCAATTGCGCTGCCGGGGAAGCCTGCGCTGTCTCAAGCAGGTCTGTTTGACGCGGAACAATATCGAGGGAAAGTGGTTTATCTTGATTTTTGGGCATCCTGGTGCGGCCCCTGCAAAAAATCTTTCCCCTGGATGGAGGCGATGCACAAGAAATACGAACGTATGGGATTGAAAGTAATTGCCGTCAATCTGGATAAAAAGAAAGCCCTGGCCGATAAATTCCTCAAAAAAATCCCGGCGAATTTTCCGATTCTCTTCGATCCGGCCGGAGTATTGGCAAACCAGTATCAGTTGGCCGGGATGCCCATGACTTACATCATCGATCGAAATGGCGTGATCCGTTATCGGCATATCGGGTACGTGCCTGCAATGCAGGGACATTACGAACGACAGATTGTTGATTTGCTGAAAAAATAATAAAATGAAAACAAGAGGTATGGTTATGGGATCGTATAAGAAAGATTTTTGTCTGTTACTCATGTTTTTCGCAGTGTGCAGTGGCTGCGCGGGGATGGGGGCCAAACCCTGGGAGCACGATTTATTGGCGGAGAAGGGGATGCAGCTCGATCCGAACCCCGTCCAGTCCTCATTTGATGATCATATTTATTTCAGCAAAGAGGCGTCGAGCGGTGGACGCTCTTACGGAGGAGGGGGTTGTGGCTGCAACTAAAAAAAATAAAGGCATCAAAACAAAACTAGCTGCGGCGACACTGTCCTTGCTCGGGGTCACTTCTTTAGCGTCCGCAGGCGAGTTTGAAGGATTGGATATCGACACCTCAGTGCTCTATTACCAGGAATCGGACAACCGCGTGACGGCCATTGAACCGGTTTTAAACATCCGAAAGCAGTTTGGTGAAGAACGCTTTGCCAATTTCAAACTCGTGGTTGATGCGCTTACCGGCGCGACGCCGAATGGCGCAACCCCCAGCAATGTTCCCCAAACCTTCACCCGCCCTTCAGGCAATGGCGAATATATTGTTTTACCGGGTGAAACGCCTCTGGATGACACTTTTATGGATACCCGTGTTGCGCTGAGCGGCGCCTGGACACAACCCATCGACCGCTTGACAAAGATGACGGTGGGCGCCAATTTTTCCAAAGAGTTTGATTTTTCGTCCGCAGGGATCAATGGGTCTCTTTCAAGAGATTTCAATCAGAGAAACACCACCCTGACTTTCGGTTTGGCGGGAGAGTTTGATTTGATTGAACCGGAAGGCGGCATTCCGACGCCGCTGGCTGCCATGAGCCCTGCGGGGCAACCCCTGGCACGCCAAGGACAGGATGAGTCGAAAACAGTGATTGATGCGATTTTAGGACTGACACAGGTGATCAACCGGAAGACCTTGATGCAGATCAACTACTCCTTTTCAAGTTCGACGGGATATCACACGGACCCCTTTAAACTGATCAGCCGGATTGATGAAGGGACGGGGAAGACGGATTATGTCTTTGAAAATAGACCGGATACCCGGACGCGGCACAGCCTGTTCTGGCTGATCCGTTATCATCTGTTCCGTGACATTGTGGGTGTTTCCTACCGGTTTTTCACGGATGATTGGGGCATTCTTTCACATACCGTGGATATGACCTATCGATTGAAATTGATCGACAAACACTTTCTGGAACCGCATTTCCGTTTTTACCAGCAATCAGAGGCTGATTTTTTCCAGGTGGGCGTGAACCCCAATGTCCCTTTGCCGAAAGAAGCCAGCGCTGATTACCGCCTGGCCAAGTTCAATGCCATCACCGTGGGAGTCACCTATGGCTGGGATTTTCGGGATGCCTCATCCCTGCTCTTGAGACTTGAATATTATATGCAGGACGGGGACAACGGCCATGATACCGCAATTGGGTTCCAGAAAAATCAGGATCTTTGTTGGTTAAGCAGGAAAATCACTGGGTCGGCCGCTTTCAGGCAATGGCTTGCGACTGTGAAATCCTGATGGATACCGAAAACCGCAG
>JBHHWW010000049.1:0-11399 GCA_046756725.1 Nitrospiria bacterium
CTGCAAGAGGAAGTTGCCGAATTACTTCGTGCATCAGGGTTTACTGCGATGCGTATCACCAGGGCAAATGGAGAGGTCTTAATAAACAGTCAACACACAACCACTCAAAACTTCTTCTCTCAAAAAAACAATCTCCGAAAAGAATTGCCTGGATCTTCTCTCCGTTTCGTTCGAGGGACCGATAACAAGCCCTATCTCATTATTCAAGAACCTGTCTTTCGCCATTCGGCCCAATTTCAGAACGCTCCCATTGGATTGATCACGTTGACCTCAAACATAGAGGAAATCGATGACCTTTTATCGACATCAAAATGGCCAATGGCCTTATTCAATCAAAAGAAAGAAGCCGTTTTAAATTTTCCTACTGATTTAAATAAAACCTTGCACATTCAATCAGCCATCCAGAAAGGGGTTCTTGGAGATACAGGAATCGAAGATATTAACAATCATCTAATCGCTTTTCGCTATATTGCGAAGACCGGTGGAGCATTGGTGGCACTGATAGACAAGGAGGAAATCCTGGAACCGATGACGCAACTGACAGTCTTCTTTACCATTGGCGGACTCGTCACGATTATCGCTGTGATTTTCATTGCATCCGGCGCGTCCAGAAAGATCGTCAAGCCGATCAAGGATTTACTCCGGGGTGTGAATGAAGTGACCTCCGGGAATTTTGAAGCCACAGTCCATACCGCTTCTGGAGATGAGATTGAATCTTTAGGCAATCGTTTTAACGAAATGATCATAAAAATAAAAGACCGGAACAAGGACCTCACCGACTTTAAATATGCGCTCGATCAAGCCGCCATCGTTGCGATAACAGATCAGGAAGGAATCATTCAGTATGCGAATGACCGCTTTTGTGAAGTTTCAAAGTACAGCAGAAATGAACTCATCGGGCAGGACCACCGAATCATCAAATCAGGGAGTCATTCAAAAGAATTCATAAAAAATTTATGGGAAACCATTAAAAATGGAAAGGTCTGGAGCGGGCATTTAAAAAATAAAGCAAAAGACGGATCTTTTTATTGGGTGGATTCAACGATTGTTCCATTTTTGAATCAGCAAGGAAAACCCTATCAATATCTCGCCATCCGGACCGACATCACTCAACGGAAGATTGCCGAAGGCAAGATCCGCCATCTGGCCCAATATGATGAACTCACCCATCTTCCAAATCGCACTCTTTTTAATGAACGGCTGAATCAGACCCTTAAGCAGCGGTCCTGGGGGAAACGTCCTTTCGCTGTCATGTTTCTGGATCTGGACCGCTTCAAGCTCGTCAATGATACGCTCGGGCATACCGCAGGAGACGCTTTACTTCAACAGGTTTCTGATCGCCTGACGGCCTGCCTCCGCGCAGAGGACACCGTGGCCCGAATGGGCGGAGATGAATTTACAATTCTCCTCCCCGCCATCGCAAAAGCGGAAGATGCTTTTCTTGTCGCACAGAAGGTTGTGGCCACGTTAAAAAAACCGTTCAAGATCGCACAAAAAGAACTCATCGCAACGGGGAGCATCGGCATTAGCCTCTACCCGGAAAATGGAGAAAACGCCGAAACACTTTTAAAAAATGCCGATGCCGCCATGTATCGCGCCAAGGAAAATGGCAGAGGGCGGTTCAGCTTTTACATGCCGGCCACGAAAGCGAGAAAATCAAACAAACTGGAGTTGATCTCAGCACTTTCTCATGCCATCGAACGAGAAGAGCTTCTCTTGAACTATCAATGCTTCGTTGATATGAAAAATGGAAATATCGTTGGCATGGAGACACTCATCCGCTGGCAGCGGGGAAACAAGCTGATTTCACCGGCAGAGTTTATCCCTCTGGCAGAAGAGTCCGGCCTGATCCTTCCGATCGGCGATTGGGTCTTGAGAACGGCCACCGCACAATTAAAATCCTGGCAGGATGCCGGTTATCGCGGTCTGTGTCTCTCTGTGAATGTCGCTGCGCCACAATTCCAGGAGGCTGATTTTGTGGACAGCTTGGAAGAAATAATAAAAGAAGTCGGGATTGCTCCAACGGACCTAAAATTGGAACTGACCGAATCACTCCTCATGAAAAACCAGGAAGAGGTCATCACAAAGCTGAAAGACATAAAGTCTTCGGGCGTTCAGCTCGCAATCGACGACTTCGGCACCGGATATTCTTCCTTGAGTTACTTAAAGAGGTTTCCAGTCGATACGCTCAAAATTGATCAATCCTTTGTCAGGAATATCCCGGAAAACCCGGACGACTCCGCAATTGCAGAAATGATCCTCACCCTAGCCGCCCAACTAAAACTCAATGTCGTTGCGGAAGGGATTGAGACGAAGGCGCAATTTGCCTTCTTACAAATGCGGGGATGTGATATGGCACAGGGGTATCTCTTTAATCGACCCGTCCCAGCCGAAGAATTTACAATGCTTCTGGAAAGGGTTTCCGAAAGAAAAACGATCAATGGCGAATTGTTTTATGGTATTGAAAATACCGGTATCCAAAAGGATAAAATTCATTTTAATATACCAGGAAAAACTTTAAACTAATTACAGCCTATAAAATAGACCTCCTGTTCAAGACAACTGTCCCCGCATTTTTGTTGGCTTGGCTTCGCCATTTAAAATACTATATATGTATATAATGAGCCTCCTGTTTTGTTGACAGGAATAGGGACATGGGATAGACTTTTTTCAATAGTGAAAAGGTTTTTCCTCCTTTTTGTTTAATCATTTTCCAACATTCTGTTGAGCGAGGCATGATCCTCACCTTGCTATTTTCACAGGGATTTTTTATTGAATACTGCCAAGCTCGGACAAATACTCGTAAAAACAGGCATTGTTTCCGAAGAAAATATTCAAAAGGCCTTGCTTGTTCAAACCAGAGAGGGCGGGCGTCTTGGCAGTATCCTGATAAAATTAGACTATATCGATGAAATCAAGCTGCTTCATTTTTTAAGCCAGCAGTACAGAGTTCCCTGGGTTGATTTAAATAAGGTCCTCATTGAGCCTGACGTAATCAAGCTTGTCCCAGTGGAATTGGTGAAGAAATATCTTACGATGCCTCTAAAACGTCGTGGCGCCACCTTGAATTTGGCGATGGTCGATCCCAGTGATGTTTTTGCGATTGACGATATTAAATTTTTGACGGGCTACCATATTGAGCCGATGATTGCAACAGAATCAGCGATTGTTCAGTCCATTAAAGAACATTATGGAGAGGAGACTCTTTCTTCAGGACAAGATTCATATACGTTTGAGACAAAAGACTATACAGGGACCGGAGATGAAACAAATGAAGATGAATTAGAAGATAGATCCATCACCTCTGCCGAAGACTTCGATACGGTGGTGGGGGACGCACTGGATGATATTGACGTTGTTGATGAAAAACCTGATGAGGCAGGTCTTCATGAAGTAGATGCGCCCATTGTCAAATTGGTCAACGGGATTCTTGTCAATGCAATCCGGGTCAGCGCCAGTGATGTCCATATTGAGCCTTTTGAAACGGTCTTCCGAATTCGATTTCGAATTGACGGAGTCCTTAGAACCATCATGAATCTTCCCATAAAAATCAAGAATGCGGTTATTTCAAGACTGAAAATTATGTCAAGACTAGATATTGGAGAGCGTCGTCTTCCTCAGGATGGCCGAATTAAACTGAAAATGGGAAAAAAAGGGGAGATTGATTTCCGGGTTTCAACCCTTCCCTGTCTTTTTGGTGAAAAAGTGGTGATGCGTATTCTTGACAAGGGCAACTTGACGCTGGATCTGACACGTCTCGGGTTCGAAGAAAAATCTCTGAATCAGTTTATTGAGGCGATTCACTCCCCCTATGGCATGGTGCTGGTGACCGGTCCAACGGGAAGCGGCAAAACCACAACGCTCTATTCTGCGCTCAGCACCATCAATACGCAGGAGATCAATATTATGACCGCCGAAGATCCCGTTGAGTACAATCTTTTGGGAATCAATCAGGTCCAAATGAAGGAGGAAATCGGCCTTACATTTAGTACTTCCCTCCGCGCTTTTCTTCGGCAGGATCCCGATGTGGTCATGCTGGGTGAAATCCGAGACTTTGAAACGGCTGAAATTGCAGTCAAGGCGGCATTAACCGGGCACCTGGTGTTATCGACCCTTCACACCAACGATGCGCCAAGTACCATCAACCGCCTTTTGAACATGGGGATTGAACCCTTCCTGGTGGCCTCGTCAGTGGTCCTCATTGTGGCGCAACGTTTGACCAGGCGAATCTGTTCTAAATGCAAAGAGGTTGATCGGGGTAGTTCGGAAGCATTAATCAAGGCGGGATATGCAGAAAAAGAGCTGAACATGACTGCGTTTAAAGGAAAAGGATGTGATTCTTGCGGCCAGACAGGCTACAAGGGCCGTGTTGCTCTTTATGAAGTGCTGGTTGTTGACGAACAGCTCCGTGATCTGATTTTGCGTGGCGCCACAGCGGATGAGATCAAGAAAAAAGCCATTTCTATGGGCATGAAAACCCTCCGAATGAGCGGCCTTGAGAAGGTTAGAGAAGGAATTACAACCGTCGAAGAGGTCTTAAACAACACGGTAATGGACAGGAGTTAATAGAAAAAATGCCAAATTTACATCAACTCCTCCTGACAATGATCGAAAAGGGGGCCTCAGACCTCCATATTACGACGGGTGCCCCTCCAAAGGTTCGGGTAAATGGATCTCTGTCTTCCATCGATTCTTCTCCTTTGACCGCGTCAGAAACGAAACAACTGCTCTACAGCGTTTTGACCGATTCTCAGAAACATCGTTTTGAAGAAGAAAATGAACTCGATTTTTCATTTGGCTTGAAGGGCCTGAGTCGATTTCGGGGCAATGTTTATATTCAAAGGGGTGCGGTTGCAGGGGCGATCCGCACCATCCCCTACCAGATAAAAACATTTGAAGAACTGGGGCTGCCGCCCATTGTCGAAACGCTGGTAAAAAAACCGCGGGGACTGGTTCTGGTGACGGGTCCGACCGGCAGCGGAAAGTCAACGACCCTCGCATCCATGATTGATCGCATCAATACGGATCGGCATGAACATATTGTGACAATTGAAGATCCTATTGAATACCTTCACCCCCATAAAAACTGCGTGGTCAACCAGAGAGAGGTCTCATCGGATACTCAGAGTTTTAATCGGGCGCTTAAATACATCCTCAGACAAGATCCTGACGTGGTTCTAATCGGGGAAATGAGAGATCTTGAGACAATTGAAGCAGCACTGACAATTGCTGAAACGGGGCATTTAACCTTTGGGACACTTCATACCAATTCTGCTTCGCAGACCGTCAATCGGATTATCGATGTATTTCCTTCCTACCAACAGCCGCAGATTCGCGCACAGCTTTCCCTGGTCCTTGAGGGCGTCCTTTGTCAACAACTGATTCCCAATAAAAATGGTCAGGGAAGAGTGATGGCGATTGAAGCCATGATTCCCACGTCCGCCATTCGCAATCTGATACGCGAAGATAAAACCCACCAGATTTACTCTTCCATGCAAACAGGCCAAGGGAAAAACGGCATGCAGACCATGAATCAATCACTCTGTGGACTCTATCACAAAGGGCAGCTTTCTCTTGATGATGCAATGGCTCGTTCGAGCCAGGTGGATGAGCTTCAGTCGATGATTCAACGAGGGAGAGGCAGTTATTCCGCACCCTCCCATGGACGACCGATGAAGAGTCGATATGACCTTTCCAACAGAGGGCCGTTTCGCTAGGAATAAAGTAGATAAGGCGATTATGTAGAGGCGTTCGCTTGTTTTATAAACGTCTCGGAAAGCCAGCCAAGGAGTCACGAATGTCAACATTTGCATGGACAGGAAAAACACGGCAAGGGAGTATCCGACGAGGGGAATTGTCTGCAGCAAGTCGGGAAGAAGTGATTGGTCTTCTTCGAAAAGAACAGATTCTCGTCACTTCCGTTAAAAAAAAGGCAAAAGAATACACACTCCCCGGATTTTCAAAAAAGATCAAAGACAAAGATATCGTCATCTTTACACGTCAATTTGCAACCATGATTGACGCAGGACTCCCCCTTGTGCAATGCCTCGAAATTCTTTCCGCTCAAACAGAAAATGAAGTGCTTGCCAAAGCAGTCGGAGAAGTCCGGATTGATGTCGAAGGAGGGTCAACCTATGCGGATGCGCTTCGTAAGCACCCGAAGGTTTTTGATGAACTCTATGTGAATATGGTTGCCGCAGGGGAGGCAGGTGGAATACTCGACGTTATTTTGAATCGCCTTGCAAAACATATTGAAAAGGCAATGAAACTCAAAAAACAGATTAAATCTGCCATGGTTTATCCGATTACAATTTTAAGCGTTGCCGTCATCGTCATCATTGTTTTAATGGTTTGGGTGATCCCCATTTTTGCAAAAATGTTCACCGATTTTGGCGGCGAACTTCCGGGCTTGACACAACTGGTGATCGATATCAGCCATTTTATGCAGAACAATATCCTTTATATGGCGATTGCCACAGCCATCGGCGTACACCTTTTTAAACGATATTACCGCACGGTCAATGGGCGGTATCGGATTGATAAGTTTGCCTTAAAAATTCCGGTGGTCGGCAGTCTGATTCAAAAGGCAGGGATTGCTAAATTTACGCGGACGCTGGGGACGCTCGTGGCAAGCGGCGTCCCCATTCTGGAGGGCCTTGGGATTGTCGCAAAAACCTCTGGCAACAAAGTCATTGAAAGTGCGCTTGTCAATGCTCGGCAAAGCATCAGCGAAGGCAAAACCATTGCAGACCCACTCGGCAAGGAAAAAGTCTTTCCACCCATGGTGGTTCAGATGATTGCAGTGGGTGAAACAACCGGCGCCATTGATACCATGCTCAGTAAAATTGCGGATTTTTACGATGACGAAGTAGACAGCGCAGTGGCGACCTTAACCTCGTTGATGGAGCCGATGATGATGGTTTTCCTGGGTTTGACAATCGGAACCATTGTGATTGCCATGTATCTACCAGTTTTTGAAATGGCCGCAATTGTCGGGTAGGAATCTTGACTCAAGACCAGGACAACGAAGAGAGTTTGAAATGTCAGATAAATCTGATCCCATAAAAAAGTTGGAAAAAGAGCGCCTCCCCTCCCTGAGACGAATTAAATGGTTGTTGGCAATCCGGGTCAGTCTTGTAACCCTCCTACTGGGATTTCCGCTTCTCCTTAAACTTGAAACGCTTAAAAACCCCTGGTCGATTGTCACTTTTTATTTTTTGATTGGTTCCATCTATTTTTTGACGCTCCTCTCGGTCGTTTACCTGAAAAGAGTCAAACCGACCTTCTATTTTGTGTCACTACAACTGGGCATGGACCTCCTCTTTGAGACGGCTCTAGTTGCTGTGACTGGAGGGATCGGGAGTCCTTTCCTTTTTTTCTATATTGTGACGATTGTTTTAGCGGCAATCTTCTTCCACCAACGGGGCGGCGTGATCATGGCCGCGGTTGTGACGACGCTTTTTGGATTGATGACCATCTTTCAACAGACCCACATTCCCCCGTTTGAAACCACTGCCGGTTTTGCCGGAAAAGACGTTTTGTATCTATTTTTTCTCTACATGAGTGCTTTTTTTACCGTGGGGTTTTTAAGTAGTCGGCTTTCAAAACGTCTTCATGAAAAAGAAGTGGGTCTTTCAGACCTCCGGATTTTTCATGAAGATATCGCACAAAGTATGCCGAGTGGTTTGATTACAACGGATTTGACAGGAATCATTACATCATTCAATCGGTCTGCAAGCGAGATTACAGGCTATGCACTTGAAGACGTCATCGGAAAGCGTTGGTGGGAACATTTCTCTTGGAGAGATATTCAAAATCGCTACCGAGCCCTTGCCGCCACAGGCTTTGCGCAACGGTTTGAAGGAAAGATTTCCAACAAAGAGGGAATCCCCCGTCTCTTGGGGGTCACGATCTCTGCACTGCGCAATGAACAGGGGACTCAGATTGGGGTGATTGGTACTTTTCAGGATTTGACCCAGATTAGAAATCTTGAAGAAGCCATGCAAAAAAAGGAACGACTCGCGACCATCGGGGAAATGGCTGCCAGTATGGCCCATGAGATACGCAATCCACTGGCATCCTTGAGTGGTTCAATCCAGGTTCTCAAGAGCGAACTTTCGCTGACTGGAGAGAACCTCCAACTGATGGAGATTGCACTTCAAGATACGGTCCGTCTCAATTCAATTGTGACACAGTTTCTCTTGTACGCCAGACCACTTCCACCTCAGCGGAAGTGGGTGAACCTTCGCTCTCTTTTATCGGAAATGGTGACGCTGTTTAAGAATAATCCTGCCTATCATCGTCGCGCTCATGTTGTTTTGGAAGATATCGGCAATGATCTGCTGGTTTTTATCGATCCAGATCAGATGAAACAGGTCTTTTGGAATTTGGCCAACAATGCCTTTCAAGCAATTTCGGAATCAGGTTGTTTGACAATTTCTGCACAATGGCTTGAAAACCGGGGTGAAAACGGTTCAATTCAAATTGTTTTTGAAGACACAGGAGAAGGTATTTTAAATGAAACTGTCGAGAAAATATTTGATCCTTTTTTTACAACAAAGAGTACGGGTTCCGGTTTGGGATTGGCGATTGTCCAGCGGATTATTGAAGCACATTCTGGAGAAATTTCAGTGGAGAGTCAGCCGAGGAAAACCTCATTTCGGATCATCCTTCCCAACAGCAAAGTTCAAACCGCTCTCATCATGGAAGGCGAGTCTGATAAGCGTGGCGATTTGTCTAAATTAGAAGCAGATGTGCCTCCTCTGGCAGGCGTAGAAGTTCCTCCACTCGTAGAAATAGAAACATCATGAAGAAAATATTAATCGTCGATAATGAAAAAAGTATGCGTGACTTTCTTGCAATTGTCCTCAAAAAAGAAGGCTACCAATGTCAGACCGCAGAAGATGGGCAACATGCGCTTGCGATTTTTGAGAAGACATCTTTTGATCTTGTTCTGACTGATATTAAAATGCCGAAGATGAGCGGATTAGAACTCCTTAAAGCGCTCAAGACCGTTTCACCTGAAACGGCGACGGTGATGATGACGGCCTTTGCTTCGACAGAAACAGCCGTGGAGGCCATGAAAGAAGGCGCTTATGACTACATCACGAAGCCCTTTCAAGTAGACGAAGTCAAACTGATCATCAAAAATGTTCTGGAGAGAAAAACGCTTCAGCAGGAAAATAGACTCCTCCGAAGTGAACTGAAATTACAGGCAGACTTTAATCAAATTATCGGTAAAAGTGACAAAATTCAAAATGTTTTCAGGCTCGTCGAGAAGGTGGCAGACAACCGAAGCAATGTACTCATTACTGGAGAATCTGGAACGGGGAAAGAACTGATCGCCAGAGCGATTCACTACAACAGTGGTAGAAAAGACCACTCTTTTGTGACGGTCAATTGCAGTGCTCTTCCAGAAGCTCTTTTGGAGAGTGAACTGTTCGGCCACATGAAAGGAGCATTTACGGGTGCGATCGGAAATAAGCCCGGTCTTTTTGAGCTTGCGGATCAAGGCAGCATTTTTCTGGATGAAATCGGAGAGACCTCTCTGGCAATCCAGGTCAAACTTTTACGGGTAATTCAGGAACGGGAGTTCCGGCGGATTGGCGGCATCCAAGACATTCATGTCGATGTCCGAATTATTGCAGCCACCAATAAAGACCTTGAAAAACTGGTGGATGAAGGGACATTTAGAGAAGATCTCTACTATCGCCTGGATGTCATTCCAATACGCCTTCCTCCGCTGAGGGAACGTCCGGAAGATATCCCCCTGCTGGTCAATTTTTTCCTTAAACGGTATAATGAGCGTTTAGGGAAGGCGGTTCAGGAGGTAACCCCAGAGGTGATGCGTCTCTTGGTGAACTATGAATGGAAAGGAAATGTCCGTGAACTGCAAAATGTGATTGAACGGGCCATTGCACTCACTTCCAATAAATGTTTGACGCCTGAAGATTTTACTGGAAGTTTGTCAAAACCGCCACAGACCATTCCGATTCCTGTTTCCATTCCCAAAGAAGGACTTGACCTGGACTATCTGATTGGAAAAATTGAAAAACAGCTTTTAGTGAAGGCCTTGCAGGATACCAACTGGGTCAAGAAGGAGGCGGCAAGGCGTCTCAATATTGATTTTCGTTCCTTCCGATACAGGCTTGCCAAATACGGGATTAAACGGTTTCAGGAGGCTTCCCCTTCTCCTGAACTAATCGGGTTTAAAGGGTATTAAAGTGATTTTTATTTCGTATTGTTCATTAACACCCATCTTCTAAAATCCGTCAATGCAAAAAAAACTAATCCTTAAAACCCCTGCCAAGATCAACTTATATCTAAAAATCCTGGGCAAACGCGCAGATGGGTTTCATCATCTTTCTTCCCTCATGCAGATGATCGGTCTTTACGACCAATTGTCCTTTCAGGAAACGGAAGGAGACATTCAGCTGTACGTTGAAAAAGGTGTCCTTGCAGCTGATAGCACAAACCTGGTCGTCCAGGCGGCGGAACGACTTCAGAAAGAGATGCTTGCAGAGAGCCTTCCCTTGAAAGGTGCAACCATTGCCTTGACTAAAAATATCCCTGTCTCGGCTGGACTCGGTGGTGGAAGCAGTGATGGGGCCGCGACGTTCATGGCTCTGAATCGGCTCTGGGCACTGCATTGGCCGCTTGAAAAACTTGCAAAACTGGGCGCAGAACTTGGGAGTGATCTTCCGTTTTTTTTTTCTGGTCCCACGGCATGGGTCTCAGGAAGAGGGGAGCTTGTGGAGGCGATTAAACCAATCATTGAAGGCTGGATACTACTTGTTCATCCCAATGTCGCCGTTTCAACGGCGTCTGTTTTCGACGAATATTCAAAAAAAGCCGGGTTGACAAAAGAAATAACGGAAGCTAGTATTTCTAAATCGTTTGCTCAGCGCCCTGAAACCGGAGAAATCCTAGACATTCCAAAAAATGACTTGGAGGAAGTGGCGTTGACATTGTTTCCTCAGTTGATTGAGGTCAAAGAAGATATTCGATCAATCGGGGGAAAAGCCGTGTTGATGTCAGGAAGTGGTTCAAGTTTTTTTTCTATTTTTAAAAACCGCGAAAGAGCCAGGGGAGTGGGTCAGCAAATCTGTCAGAAACACGGATATCAGGTGTGTATCGTCCCTGTCTTACAGCGTTCTCCTTTCAATTAATCATATTTGGGGCGTCGACAAGTGGCAAGTCACGAGATTTTGGATCTCGCATTCCCAGGTTCGAACCCTGGCGCCCCAGCCAGTTTTTTCAATGATTTATGAGGTTTATAGTTTTTCTAATTTTCTTATTGTAGACATTATGTAGGCGCGAAATAGAAGAAACCTTAAATCTCAACAAATGAACTACCCCGCAGCAAGCAACGGGGTATCAAAAAACTTAAAACAGCGTGA
>JBHHWW010000050.1:0-11111 GCA_046756725.1 Nitrospiria bacterium
ATGCGGGGATCGGATTTTCTGCGCCCTTGTTCAGGCGTCTCTTTTTGCGCGGGGATTTTAGAAATTACACGCTTTTTATCAGTCCAAAAAAAAACAGGGAATTTCAGGAAGTCAGCCTGGGGCTGATGGTTGCTTTTTAGTAACGCTTCGAGTCGGACGAGAGGTTCATCATCTATGCGCGGTAAAGGAAGTCCCATTTTACGAAATCTCGGGTTAATGACCGTTTTTTGTATCGCTCAGGCATCGCTTGTTTTTGCTCAGAACAGCGGTTTTCCTGAAGCCGATACCCCCCTCATGACGCCGCCGGTAGAAGAAAAGAAATTAAAAGAAGAGAAAATCGATAGTGAATATATCGAGGTCACCCCTTTTTACGGTCTGTATTCTGTAGAAGGATTCAATGCTTCCCCGGTTTTCGGGCTGAGCGCGGCGCTTCACCTGACGGAAGATCTTTTTTTTACGGGGCGATACGGGGTGAGCAAAACGAATCAGGCATCATTTAAGCGATTGACAGGGCGTCCCCTTCTTTCCGACGAGAACTTGAGCTACTGGCAGGTGAATATCGGCTACAACCTGTTTCCCGGCCATATTTTTCTGACCCGCAACCGGACATTGAATTCCGTGATCTATTTGTCCGGCGGCGCGGGGCAGACCGAGTTTGACGGCCGATCCCGTTTTACCGTCAATATCGGCACCGGATACAAGATCTTTTTTACCGACTGGTTGGACGCCGGGTTCCGCTTGTCAGTCCATTCTTTTGAGACAGACCTGACCGGAGAGAAAGACCGCATGTTCAACATGGAAGGAACGCTCAACATTGCGTTCTTTTTCTGAGAAAGGGAGGGAGAAGATGAAAAAAGGGAAACTTTTATGGTTTGGAATCTTTCTAATTGCACTGTTGCCGATTAGGGGAAACGCCCTTGCTGTAACGCAATCGATATTGAAAAAAGCATCTGATTTTACTGTTAAAAGCCTGTCTGGAAAAAATATTAAATTGAGCGAACAGCGGGGGCGGGTCGTGATTCTGAATTTCTGGGCCACCTGGTGCACCCCCTGTAAAAAAGAGCTGCCTTATTTTAATGACTTGTATGGAAAATATAAAACTGTCGGACTGGAAATTCTCGGCGTCAATATTGACAAAACCACTGCTGAAGCAAGACGAATGAGTAATGCATTCGCCATTTCCTTCCCTGTCTTGCTCGACCCCTCAGGGAAAGTCTCGGATCTCTACGGGATTCGGAGTATGCCGACCACCTATGTCATTGGAAAAGGCGGCATGGTTCGGCACATCCACTGGGGTTTCGGTCCGGATGAACCGGGGCGCTACGAAAAAGAAATCCGGTCGCTCCTCAAGGAATAACGTGCAATAAGATGATAAACCGGCACGATAAAATTTTTCTGATCCTTTTGGGACTCTTCCTGACCTTGGGGCTGATGTCCGGCTGTGCGGCCGTGAAACCCTACGAACGGGAATACCTGGCAGACGAGACCATGATTTTTGATCCGGACCCGCTTGAGGCAAGCTGGCACCTACACGTTCGGGAAGTTTTGGAAGGCGGTCGTGGTGGATTCAGCGGTTCGGGAGGAGGCTGTGGTTGTCGCTGAGGCTGATCTTGTTTCTTGTTCTTTCATTTGCTTGTACAACGGAAATGTCAATGGCGATTTCTCCTCCCGAAGATGAGGCTTCAGTGGGATACAATCTTTATGATGGCGGCGGGATTACCGTCCATGGACCGGCGCTCATCGTGAAAAAAACGGTTCCGGGAAATCTGTCGGTTGAGGCGGGCGCCAGAGTCGATCTTGTGAGTTCGGCATCTATCGATGTGGTCACACAGGCAAGTAAGTATTCAGAGGAACGCGAGGAATATTCCTTTGGCCTCAGCAAGATCCTGGGTGAAACATCCCTGACGACACGATATACCCTAAGTGATGAATCAGATTATACTTCTGACAACCTTTCCCTCTCACTGGCCCATGACCTTCTGGACAAAAATGTCACGCTCAATTTACAAGTGGCCCGTTCCTGGGACCAGGTCGGGAGAAATGATGATCCTGCTTTCGGATGGGAGGATTTCACCCGGACGGTCTATGCCGTCGGCCTGACACAGTCCTTGAGTCCTCGCTGGTTGGCACAGTTCAATTATGAGATTACCGCCGATAACGGATTGATCAATAATCCCTACCGGAGCGCCCGGACGCTGGGAGGCGGTGCGACACCGGAAAACTACCCCGATGCACGAACCGGGCAGGCCTGGGTGGTCCGAAGCAGTTTTGGCTTTCCCGGCGGCGGAAGCAATGGAACCGGCGGCATTTCAAAGACCCTCCAAGTGGATTACCGCTACTATCAGGATACCTTCAATGTCCGTTCGCACACTGGAAAAATCCTCTATCAGCATTATTTGGGTGTGCATTGGTTGATTGGCGGATTCTATCAGTTTCACACACAGGGGGCGGCCAGTTTTTACGGAGACCGTCTTCCGACAAGCCAGATTTTTAAGGCGCGAGACAAAGAACTCTCAAAATTCTCGGACCACTGGTTTGGCGGATCGATCCGCTTTAAACCGGCTTCCAGGCAATGGGGATGGATGAAAGATCCCTATTTTAAAGCAGGGATCAGTTTTTTGATTTTCAACTATGACAATTTTACAGATCCCCGAAATGGAGAACTTTACTCACAGGAATCGAATGTACTGCAAACCAGTTTCGGCTTTCATTATTAGTTTCAGCCTTCTCATATCCTTTTTCGCGCTTCCGGCGGATGCGCGGACGGAAGCGCGAAAAACGTTTTCAGAAACATTGCCGGACGGAGCGCATCTTTTGACAGAAGAGCGGGCCTTGATGGGCACGCAAGTCATCATCAAGGCAATCGGAAACGAGCGTGATCAGGTAGATGTTGCGATCAAGGCGGCCTTTGCCGAGGTGTGGCGTCTGGAAAAATTGATGAGCAGCTATATACCGGAAAGTCCTTTGTCGAAGATCAATCAGAATGCCGGTAAACAGCCGGTACCCGTCAGCCGGGAGCTTTTTTTGTTGATTAAAAAGTCCCTTCATTTTTCCGAGTTGACGCATGGTGCTTTTGATATTTCCTTCGCCTCAGTGGGAAAACTCTGGAGTTTTCGTAAAAAAATCGTCCCGACGTCAGATGTCGTCAAAGCGCAACTGCCTTTCGTTAATTACAAAAAGATTCGCATAGAGGATGCCGACACATCGGTCTTCCTCCCCTCCGCCAGAATGAAAATTGCGCTGGGCGGGATCGGAAAAGGTTATGCAATGGATCGCGCCATGATCACCTTGAAAGAACACGGCATCAACAATGCCATGGTCATGGCCGGTGGAGACACTTTGATTCGAGGGAAAAAAGGATCAGAATCCTGGCGAATCGGTCTCCGTGACCCGAACAAGAAAGATGGCATTTTGTCAGTCCTGCCCCTGACAGATCAGGCGATTTCAACCTCTGGCGATTATGAGCGGTTTTTTATGAAGGATGGTCTTCGCTACCACCACATTCTGGACACGAAAACAGGCTTCCCTGCAATGCTTTGCCGGAGTGTCAGCATCCTCGCCCCGGATGCCACAACGAGTGATGCGCTCTCAACCTCTGTTTTTGTGCTGGGACCCAAAGAAGGTCTTGCGCTAATCGATAGATTGAAAGGAGTCGAGGGTATCATTGTCGATCCGGAAGGAAAAATTCACCTGTCTTCCGGTTTGATGGCTCTGAATACTGAAATCCAAGGAAAATAAATAATGAATAATACGATGAAATATGATCTGGCGCTATTTGTATTCTTTTTTTCATTTTTCTTCTTCATCAGTTTCGATGCAGCGGCACAGGAAACGATGCCGTCGACTCCAGAAGAGCACGAAGTGACCGGCATCGAAAGCCTTGCTCCTGAAATCGATGCCCTCAAAGAGGAAATTATAGAACTCAACACACTGCTTTTCAGACTTCAGGAAGACCTTCTTTTCCCGGAAGACAGCTCTATTATCGTTTTCCTGAGTATTGAGGGCGGGCATTATTTTACCCTCGATGCCGTCAAACTGCATCTCAACGACACCCTGGTTTCAAGCCACTTGTACACAGAGCGGGAAGTAAGCGCTTTGAAAAAAGGTGGCATTCAACGGCTTTACGCCGGCAACCTGAAGATGGGCGAACACCAACTGGTGGCGATTTTTTCCGGCATCGGGCCACAAGAGCGGGATACGAAACGGGCCGAGACCATCATCATCCATAAAGAAAAAGGAGCGACCTTTATCAAACTGGTTATCCGGGACAATCAAATCAGAAAAGATTCTGAATTCACGTATGAAACCTGGCATTAGGTTGTTGAAAAGGCTTTTCATTACATTGTTTCTGACCCTGTTTCTCGGCGGCATCTGCAATGTCCAGGCAGAAAAAGTAATCGAAGAAAGAGACCAAGAAATGCAAGACGCTCAAACCAGAAAGGATGTTTTGAAAAAAAAAGCCTACTACCATTTTTTTCTGGAGGAATATCTGACCGCAGCAACCGATTTGAAATTACTTGAAGCCGCTGCGAAAACTAAAGACGACATTGTCACTTTAAATGAGAGTCGACGGTTATTGGGCAGCCTTTATCTGGCCTGGGGCATGGATCGATCAGCCACGCGGATTTTCAAAGGATTGATTGAATCGGCCTCCGAGGGACGGGAAAAAATCGGTCTGTTTAAGATTGTGCAGAAAATGCAGTATGACCGCACTCTTCATCAGGCCGCGATTGAAACCTATGGATTGTTCGCCGCAGAAAAAGAATCTCCCGGAATGGATCAGGCCGTCTACCTTGCCGGAATGAGTTATTATTCAACCGGGTTTATTCAGGAGGGTATTGATCTATTGTCGTCTATCACGCCGGACAGTCGATATTTCCCCTATGCGCAATTGACCTTGGCCAAATCGTATTATCGATTGAATAATCTTTCAGAATCGCTCCATATTTTTGAAAATAACAGCCGTTTTAACCCGAAAGGAGGCCCGCTGCTTCAATCGCTGGCCGAAAAAATCAGACTGACATGGGGACAAGTGTTGATTGAAGAAGAGCGCACACGTGAGGCCGCTTTGGTCCTCCAGCGGATTCCTAAACTTAGCCCTTTTTATTCCGAGGCTTTGTTCAGCAGAGGATGGGCCGCTTTCAAAAATAAGAACCTGCACTTGGCCCTGCCTCTTTTTCAGAGTCTCATTCAAAATGATCCTGCACATCCCTATGCCCTGGAGTCTTTGACGCTTGTCGGACACGCACATCGACAAATGGAAGATAATGAAACCGCGTTGGAACAGTACGCAGATGCCATAGATATTTACGCAAAAGAAGAAAAAAAGCTTTTGGATTTTCAAGCACGGATTGAAGACCCCGGTCAACTGACACTGTTGCTGGAGACGAAAGAGGAAGACAGAGATCTGCTTAAGGGTCAGGAAGAAAATGAAAATAGGGACTTGTATAAATTTATGAAGGGTGATGATGTGCTCCGTTTCTGGATTGGGCAATACCGGAGTCTTTTCCGCCTCAGTGACTATCTTGATCAAAAGCTGCGGGACATGGATGTCTTTCAGGTGATGGTTGACCACCGAGAAGCCATTTTTCGTCAGGCGCTTCCGAAGCTTGACCGCTCTCTTGCAAAGCATTCTCTCCCTCAGCTACAGAAAAGAGAGAGAGAACTAAGTACCCGTGTGGAAGGGGCCATTCGGGAAGAGAATCTGATTATGTTCGCCACTCCGGATGAAGGGAACAGCATGGGCCAATTGACGGTGGCGCGTGAACGAAGCCACGCCCTTGGAGCCCGAATTGTGGCGCTGGAAGATTTAGAAACGTCCCCGACAGAAGGGTCAAGACTTGTTGTATTAAAAAAAGAATGGCGGAAGCTACATCGTATTTTAAAGGTTGCGGAAGGTGAGTGGACCTGGAAAATTGCCACTACACTGCCCGGCAGGACGGATGATCTGATGAGGCGGCTTCGACGGCTTCATGCCGATCTATTGCAGGTGGAAGACCGGTTTTCCACACTGACCCGTTCCGTCCCCACCCTGGATCTTGAGATTGCCATGTTTCGATTTCGGATTGAAGCCGCTCAAACGCGCCTGGCCGCGCAACGGAAGAAGACGCGTCGCATGAAAGAACGCCTTCTCCCCGCGCTTCAGACGCTGCTGTTAAAACAACTTGCACAAAAACGAGGTCGTCTTCATGCCTGGATGGATGCCGCAGAGCTTAGTCAGATACAGATTCTGGATGCTGCCGGGATGAAGCCGGAGATGAACTGAATATGTGTCATATCGAAAAGAGAAAAGACCGTTCAAAACAGGCTTTAATAGAAGTCCTGACTCCACTTATTTTACTGGTTTTGACAGGCTGTGGAGGCGTTTTGCCGGTTCGTGGGGAGAAAATACAGAGTCTGGAAACACGCCAATTGGGGAAAAAGACTGTCCTGCCAGAAGACAGTGTTGTACGTGTTGCTGCGACAAAATCAGAAATACGAAAAAGATACCAGCGTTTTCTTGAAAAACATGAGAATCCCGCATCTCCCTTGCGGGCGCCTGCCTTAAAACGTCTGGGCGATCTTTACATGGGAGAGGCCCGTGAACGCTTTCTTGAGGAAATGGCGGGATACGAACTCCAACCCGAGGGGCCGCCGCCGGTTGTTGATTATCGACAGGCCATGGAACCCTATCGTGAACTCCTCCGCGACTATCCGGATTATCGTCAAAATGATCAGGTGCTTTATGCCCTTTCCCGGGCCTATGCTGAAACGGGGAATCGTGCTCAGGCCTTGCCCCTGCTGGAACGGCTGGTCAAAAAATACCCAGACAGCCCGCACCGGCTGGAAGCCTATTTTCGCCTCGGAGAATATTATTTTGACCGGCGTGACTATGAATCGGCGGCCAAAGCCTATGCCCATGCCGCATCCTGGGAAGATCCGTATTTTCAAGACAAAGCCCGCTACAAACTCGGATGGACTTTCTTCAAATTGAAAAAATACACGGAGGCAGTGTATCAATTTCTAAACGTCATTGACCAAAAAACGGCGGAAATGACAGTCTTTTCTCCGGAAGAAGGCTCTCTTGTCTGGGAAGCGCTGACCTACGTCGCCAACTCTTTTCGGCACCTTGGCGGGGCTTCCGCCGCGGTGGATTATTTTCAAAAAAACGGGGCTCGCCGTTACGAAAACACGCTCTATCTCATGATGGGAAATCACTATATGGTGGAAGGAACGGTCCATCTCGGGATTGAAACCTACAACGCATTTATTGCCGCTCATCCGACAGATCCCATGAACCCGTTTTTTGCCACTTATGTAATCGAAGCGTTTCAGAAGCTGGGGGATCGGACATCTGCCGAAGCAGCGCGTATCCGACTGGTCCAGGACTATGCCGCAAAGAGTCATTGGTATAAAAAGAATGACGATGCAGTGCGTGCGCGTTCGCGGCCCCTTATCCAATCAGAACTCCATCGTTTGGCTCTGTCCGTCCATGCCAGCGCTCAGGCGAACGAGGAGGCGGCTGATTATCAGAATGCAGCAAGATGGTATCGTCAATATTTGTCGGAATTTCCGGACGCTGAGGCGGCACGGGAAATTCACTTTCTTCTGGGAGAGACACTGATGTCACTCCATGCCTACGCCGACGCGGGTGACGCATATGAAACAGCCGCATATGGACAGTCAGAAGATAAACCAGACCGAAAAGCGGCCTATGCCGCCGTCGTGGCCTATGAAAAAGTCAAGACGCCTGCCGGAAAAACGCAGTTTATTGCCCTTTCCGACCGCTTCGTCAATGCTTTTCCGAAAGATCCTCAAGCCCCGACCGTGCTTATCAATGCCGCTGAATTTTTATTTACAAAGGCGGACTATCGTGCGGCTGTGCAAAGACTCGAAAAATTCCTGCTCGCCTATCCACAACACCCGACGGCTTCAATTGCCCGAACCAAAACCGCACACAGTCACATGAAGGCGGGAGATTTTGCAAAGGCCCGCATCGCCTATCGCGAGGCCTTGCTTCATCTTCCAAAAGCCAATAAAGAAGAACGGAAGAAACTGTCTGAGCTTCTGGCCGCAGCAATCTACAAAACCGCCATATTACAAAAAGAAAAAGGGAAAATTGAAAGTGCGGCCGGTCTTTTTCAGGATGTTTCAAAGTCGGTTTCATGGAGCGATCTGGCGCCTGAAGCCCTCTTTGAGGCTGGATTGCTCTATGAACAACTAAAACAGCCGGAAACGGCGATTCAGGTTTACCGCAAAATTTCTCAGAACTACGAAAAATCAACGCATGCAGTGGAAGCCGCGCTCCGTGCCGGTCTTTTATATGAAAAATCAGGAAAACGTCTTCAATCGGCGGCCATGTTTGTCTTTGCAGCCAAAAGATCCACAGATGAACAACAGGCGCAAAATCTCTTGTGGCGTGCAGCCCTTCATTATGAAAAATTGGAAAACTGGGACAAGGTTGTCACGACTTTTTTAATCTTCATCCAGCGCTTTCCAAAACACGATGACGTCCCGGAAGGATTGTTTAAAATGGCGGAAGCGCGTCAAAAACAGGGACGGCTTCCGGCGGCGGCCAAACTTTATCAAGCGGTGATCACACGCGGAGAAAAAAATATTTTCACTGCCAAATCCCGTTTTTGGCAGGCAGAGCGCAGTTTTAATTCCTTTAAATCCATCGCATTGAAAGCGCCATTGGCAAAGAAATTAAAGCAAAAGACGAAGGCTTTAAAGGAGGTCGTTTCACTTTATTCGAAATCGCTTAAAACAGGTCATGCGAGTGTTGCCGCCGCGTCTGCCCATCGTCTGGGAGAGGTTTTTGAACATTTTCAAACAGCTTTACTCCATGCGGAACAGCCTAAAAATCTGAGTGAAGAACAATTGGAAGAATACCGTTTTCAACTCGAAGAGAAAGCATATCCCTTTGAAGAAAAAGCCATCAAGGCCTATGAAAGCAATGTCCACCGTGCGCAAAAAAACGCTGCGCTGTACAACGCGTGGGTCCGGAAAAGCTATGGCCGATTGGCAGATCTCCGCCCGGTCCGCTATCGTCGGACGGAGCGGACGGAGCAGATCGTCTCCAGCTTTAACGGAAATTTGCAAATGAACGCATCAGATTTTTTTAATAAGACGCTTGTGCAGGCAAAATAGGTTCAAGCAAAAAGATTTGAAATGACGCAGATGATCATAAAAAAAACGGGCATTGAAAATTATATCGGAATTGGCAAAAAAGCCGCGCTTGGACTCCTTTTGCTGGTCGTCCTCACCAGTGGCTGCATGAAAGCGAAACAGCTTCCCGGACCCCTTACGGAAACAGGACCATTGGAAGAAGAGTCTCAGGAAAGACAGGATCAGGAATCTAAGAAGGATGTTTCCGACGGTCGAAAGTCACGCCAGAAAGCGGATAAAGATTTGGACATGGACGCGTTGATACGCCGGTTTCAAAAAGCAATACGGTCTTTGCAGCAGGGAAAGATTGAGAAAGCCCAAACCCTCTTTGAGGCGCTCCGTGATCAGTATCCCGCTGTCTCTGTTTTTCACCACAACCTGGGGATCGTTTATAAACGATCGGGACAAATTGACGCGGCAATTAAAGCCTATGAGCAGGCCCTGGGTCTCAACCCCGATGGCGGGAGCCCTTCGACCTACTACAATCTTGCTATCGCATATCGGGAAAAAGGCGCTTTTAAGAAGGCGGAGAACGCCTATCGCGTTGCAATCGCGTTGGCTCCCGATTTTGAAGATGCACATTTTAACCTGGCGGTTCTTTATGACCTCTATTTGGACGATCCGGAAAAAGCGCTGGAGCACTATCAGCAGCAGATTGAATTAAGTGATGAAACAAACAAGGAGATTGAAATATGGATGTCTGCCCTGAAAAAAAGACTGGCGGCAAGGAGACATTAATAGTGAAATGGTTGCTTTTGGGAGGGATAATTTTATGGAATGGAGCTTTTGTCTTTGCCCAGACCCAGGGTCCATCTCCTTTACAGAGTGATTCTATTTTACAAAATAAATCCAGGAAAAAAGAACCTGTAACGGAGCGTCTTTTAATGGGCGGGACTGAAATACAGGGGACGATTGAAAAACCGCATGTTGTCTATGTTGTTCCCTGGAAGGATGCGAAAGATATTATGCACCAAGAGATTCCTCTTGAACGGAGCTTCAGAGAGGAAATCCTGAAAAAGGTTGATTACGATCGATTTAGGCGTCAATGGGGGAGGCACCCTCGATTACAAAGAGGAGGTAAAGAAGAATGAACGGGATTACGGAACTCATTCGTTTTTTTCAGTCAGGCGGTATTTTTATGTTTCCACTTTTATTCATTCTTGCCATCGGGACGGCGATCGTCATTGAGCGTGTGATGGTGCTAATGCGTTCACGATGTGAATGTCGGGATCTCTGGAGAAAACTCTCCAACGCGATTTCTTCAAATCGATTGGATGTGGCGCTTTCAGCCTGTACGCCGCCCCGGTTTGCCAAGCCGCTTCACCGTGTTTTGAGAGCCGGGATTAAAGGAATGAAAACATCCAACACGCGGGAAGATGTTCAGGGAAGCCTGGAGGAAGCGCTGATGACGGTCACCCCCAAACTGGAGGCAAGACTGCATTATCTTCCGAACCTGGCCAACGTCGCAACGCTTCTTGGACTGCTCGGGACCATTATGGGACTGATCGATGCCTTTACCGCCGTCGGCGCTGCGGACCCGGCCCAGAAGGCGGCTATGCTGGCACAAGGAATTTCAAAGGCGATGAGCACAACGGCGTTTGGTTTGGTGGTCGCTATTCCGTTGTTGCTGATCTACACATTTCTGCAGGCCCGGACAAACCAGCTCGTTGATCTGTTGGATGAATATGCTCTGAAGTTGTTGAATCTTTCCGGCCAGATGTTCAATAAAGATACATCTCAAAAGACATTAGAAACGACAGAAACGGCAAGAATGACAACATCCACAAGACGCTCCACACCGGCACCGGACACAGACCGAAGTGACCTCCGTAAAGCCACTTCGATGTGGCAGGACGGAGAAATACAAACCGGAAAAATGCAAACAACAGAGGGGGTGGGCCGTGCTCGCTAGGAAATCCCGGGCCGAAAAACGTCAGAATCAAGGCGGGATGGATCTCAACATC
>JBHHWW010000051.1:0-10822 GCA_046756725.1 Nitrospiria bacterium
CATGGATTTTCGCCAACCGACCATAAACAATTCTCTTGGAATCAACTTCACCCGGGATACTTTCCCATAGAGAGAGGACTTTCTTCAACGCTCCCTGCCGGAAATAGAGCCCACTCAAGCGCATCTGAACATCTTGAATGCGCGGCTCATTTGGAAATCGGTCTATGAAAAATGTCAGGTATTTCACAACATTTTCCAATTCACTTCTTTCAGAATAAATTTCACTCATCAACAGGTAGACATCAGGCAACAACGAACTCTTCGAGTGACTCCGGATAAACCTTTCGAGGGAAGAAAGCGCCACTTCGTACTTCCCTCGCATGTAGTTCATTTTCGCTTGATCAAGAAAGGCTTGTTCCTCAGAAACATCCAAGCTCATTTCGGGAGCAGGATTGCTCTGAGTCGGCGTGGCAACAAAATCAGAAGCAGTCGCGACAGCAGATCCAATTGTGAAGAAGTACACGAAAAGGAAGAATATTCCCCCCAAAAAACTTTTTCTGAACATTATTTTCACTGAGCACAAAACCAAGACAGAACATCCCTACAGGAAAAACGAGTGCGTAGATAGACTGCCAATAAAGCGGTTATTAATACCGATAAAGTCAAATATAATACCAAAAAAATATTTAAAAGAGGCCGCAATAATAGGAGAAAACATTTATCGTGTCAAGAAAATGGGCGCCATTTAAAGCGATTCAAACCTTGCGAAGTGATCCTTCACAACGCCGCGCAATCATCCTGAATCACCTCGAATCTCAGAGCGTGTTCAATTTCTTGACAATCAGCAAATCTATTTGATAGATAACGTGGCTTGTTTTCAGATACCTTGGGATAGCGATACGATGGTTATAAAGATTAACGGGAAACCTGAAGAGATTGACGGAGACACACTCGGCAACCTCATCCGTTCAAAAAAGATTGAACCGCAGATGGTCTCCATCGAATTGAATAACAAGATGGTTAACCGTGCCGACCTGGACACAATCACTTTAAGTGAGGGAGATGCGATTGAACTCCTCTACTTCATGGGAGGCGGGTCATCACATCCCCGCATCATTAAAACCCGATAAAGGAGTATGCTATCTCTAAAAATATCGTTGATCTCATCGGCAAAACCCCGGTCGTTCAGTTAAAAAGTTTTCCACGAAAGTCATCCGCAAGGGTTTTCGCCAAAGTAGAATACTTCAATCCAGGTGGCAGTGTGAAAGATCGGATTTGCCTGAACATGATCCTCGAGGCAGAAAAGTCAGGGCGATTGAAAACGGGGATGACGCTTGTTGAACCCACGAGCGGAAACACAGGCATCGGACTGGCCCTGGTGGCCGCTGTTCGAGGATACAAGCTCACCTTGGTCATGCCTGAATCGATGAGCATGGAACGGGCGAGCCTCCTTTCTTCCTATGGCGCACACCTGGTTCTTACGCCGGCATGGGAAGGGATGCGAGGCGCGATCAAAGAGGCCGAAAACATTATCGAACAGAACCCGGACTTTTTTATGCCGGGACAATTCTCCAATCCCGCCAATCCGGACGTCCACCGAAAAACAACCGGACCTGAAATTCTTGAGGCAATTGATGAAGAAATTGATGCCTTTGTTGTCGCCGTTGGAACGGGTGGCACGCTGACCGGCGTCGGAGAAGTCCTGAAAGCGAGAAACCCGAAAACTTCAGTCATTGCTGTCGAACCGGCCACCTGCGCCATTTTATCAGGGGGAGAGCCAGGTCCCCATAAAATTCAGGGCATTGGCGCCGGATTTATCCCCGATATTCTTAACAAGGAACTTATCGACCAGGTGATTACCGTAACAGACGATAACGCATATAAAACATCAAAAACACTGGCTCGCCAGGAAGGTCTGCTTGTGGGGATTTCTTCGGGTGCAAACGTCTGGGCAGCAGAGCAGGTTGCCAATACCCTGGGAGAAGGGAAAACCGTTGTCACCGTCCTTCCCGACACGGGAGAACGCTATATCAGCATTGAGAAATACTTTAATATCTGAGCATCGCAATGGCTTTTACTGAAGAACAATTGGTCCGCTACAGTCGCCATATCATCCTTTCTGAAGTCGGCGGCAAGGGACAAAAAAAGATCGGCCAGGCGCGTATCCTCGTCGTGGGTGCAGGTGGACTGGGTTCGCCGATTGCCCTCTATCTCGCTGCTGCAGGCATCGGAACCCTTGGAATAATCGATGCCGACAATGTAGACTTAAGCAACCTGCAACGACAGATTATCCATCACACACCGGATATCGGACACCCCAAAGTGTTTTCCGTACAGTCAAAAGTGACTGCGTTGAATCCGGATGTGAAAGTCATTCCGTATCAGGAAATGCTCACCGCCGAAAATACCCTCGGCATTTTCAAAGACTTTGATTATATCGTTGACGGAACCGACAACTTCCCCTCAAAGTTCCTTATTAATGACGGGGCGTTCTTCTCAAAAAAACCGCTTGTTCACGGGGGGATTCTCCGCTTCGATGGTCAGCTCCTCACGATTCTTCCCAATGAAAGCGCTTGCTATCGGTGTGTTTTCCCGGAGCCGCCACCCACAGGGCTCGTTCCGAGCTGTCAGGAAGCCGGCGTCCTGGGTGCCTTGGCCGGACTCATCGGTACCTTGCAGGGGACGGAAGTTTTGAAATTGATACTGGGAGTTGGTCATCCATTAACCGATCGCATACTGACATATCAAGCTTTAACAACGAGCTTTCGGGAAATTAAAATCCAAAAAAATGCAAACTGCCCGCTTTGCGGCACGAACCCAACGATCACATCTCTAAAGATGTCAGAACAAGTTGCTTGCGACCTGAACCCTGCCTCATTGCAAAAGGACTCATAAATATCATGAGCAAGATTAAAGGACTTGTTTGCAAAGAGTGTAAAAAAGAATATCCTGCCGAGGCAATTCACGTCTGCGAGTACTGCTTCGGTCCTCTTGAAGTGGCCTATAATTACGACTTCATTCGGACGCATGTTTCAAAAGAAAAAATTTTGGACGGGCCAAAGAGCCTCTGGCGCTACCTCGACCTGCTTCCCATTGAAGGAGAACCCACAGTCGGTCGGAATGCGGGCTACACCCCGATGATCGAGGCAAAAAACCTCGCCACTGCCTTGGGCATCGATTCCCTCTACCTTAAAAATGACACAGTCAACTGCCCCACCCTCTCTTTTAAAGATCGGGTGGTTGCCGTCGCATTAAACCGCGCCAAGGAATTGGGTTTTAACACCGTCGCCTGCGCATCAACCGGAAATCTGGCCAATTCGGTTTCGGCACATGCCGCTGAGGCCGGGCTCAAATGTTTTGTTTTTATTCCCTCCGACCTGGAGGCCGGAAAGATCCTCGGCAACCTCATCTACAAACCGAATGTCGTCGCGGTGGAAGGCACCTACGACGACGTCAACCGCCTCTGTAGTGAAATCGCAGGAGAATATTCGTGGGCTTTTGTAAACATCAATGTCCGTCCCTACTATTCGGAAGGGTCAAAGACGCTTGCCTACGAAACGATGGAATATCTCGACTGGCAGACGCCGGACCATGTGGTGGTACCCATTGCTTCCGGCTCTCTCCTGACAAAAATCTACAAAGGCTTCCATGAATTTGAAAAACTGGGGCTGACCCCCTCGGTCAAAACAAAGATTCACGGAGCACAAGCCGAAGGGTGCTCCCCTGTTGCAACTGCTTTCAAAGAAAAACGGGCATTTATTAAACCCATCCGGCCAAAAACCATTGCAAAATCACTGGCCATCGGAAACCCGGCAGATGGCTACTATGCCTTGAAAATCGCCCAAAACAGCGGAGGAATGATTGAATCGGTCACAGACAAAGAAATTGTCTCGGGTATGAAGTTACTTGCGGAAAAAGAAGGCATCTTCGCAGAAACCGCAGGTGGTGTAACTGTGGCGGTTCTAAAGAAACTGGCAGAAAACGGGGTTTTCAAAAAAGGAGAGTCCACCGTTGCCTACATCACCGGGAATGGTCTGAAGACACAGGAAGCCATTGTCTCAGAGGTAGGTGCGCCATGGAAAATTCAACCCAGCCTGAAAAATTTTCAACAGACATTAAAAAAGGTAGGACAATGATCAAAGTTCGCATACCCACCCCCTTAAGAAAACTGACCGGGGGAGCAGGAGAAGTTGATTCACAAGGAGAAAATATTGCGGCCTTAATCACCTCGCTGGAGCGAGACTATCCCGGCATCAAAGAACGCCTTTGTGAAGAGAGTGGGGAACTCCGTAGATTTGTGAACATTTATATTGATGAAGAGGACATCCGATTTCACCAAGGGCTTCAGACCCCCTTAAAAGAAGATGCTGAAGTCTCAATTGTCCCCGCCATTGCAGGGGGATCATCCGAAAAGAGAACACTTCCCTGTGTTCAAGATTTTCAAAAATAGGAGGATAAATCTTGGCCAGCCTGAAGGTACGCATTACATTTCCTGAAGATAAAATTAAAGAGCCTATCATTTATAATATTGGGAAAAAGTATAAAATTATCACCAATGTTCGCCGGGCGGACGTCACCGAAAAAACGGGATGGGTCGATCTTGAACTGACTGGAGAGTCCTCAGAAATCGAGGGAGCCGTTGCGGGGATGAAAGAAGCCGGGGTCCAAGTGGACCCGATTGAACATAACATTATCGAATAATTTGGACCACCTGAGTTAATTAAAGCGAGAAGCAACGAACATGTCACTGACTGACACACAACTGGAGCGATACAGCCGCCAACTCCTCTTAGAAGGGGTTGGTGGAAAAGGACAAAAGAAGATCGCCAATGCCAAGGTCTTCTTGATTGGCGCAGGCGGCCTGGGCTCTCCTTCCGCACTTTATCTTGCCTCAGCGGGTGTCGGAACTTTGGGGATCATTGACGATGATCTCGTTGATCTATCCAACCTCCAACGTCAGGTTCTCCACAGCACAAAGACATTAAAAACACCGAAAGTTGAATCGGCGCAACAGACCATTTCCAACATGAATCCCGATGTCAAGGTCATCCCCTACTCACAAAAATTGACTTCTGAAAACATCGTGAACATTTTAAAAGAATACGATCTGATCCTCGATGGCTCAGACAATTTTGCAACCCGGTTTTTAGTGAATGATGCCGCCTACTTCCTAAAAAAACCACTGATATCAGGCAGTATTTTCCGATTCGAAGGGCAACTGACCACGCTCAATCCCCACATGCCTGATGATCCAAAACCGTGCTACCGATGTCTTTATCCAGAACCCCCTCCAACAGGCCTGGTTCCCAGTTGTCAGGAGGCAGGCGTTCTGGGCGTTCTGGCTGGAACGATTGGGGTTTTACAGGCGGCAGAGGCATTGAAAGAGATCTTGGGGATTGGCGAATCGCTCGCCGGCAAACTGCTCATTTACGACGCGCTGGAGATGTCATTCAGAAAAGTAAAAGTCCCGAAAAACCCGAATTGCCCGCTCTGTGGTCCAGACCCGACCATAACAGAACTACTTGACTACGAAATATCCTGCACCCTTCCTTCCCCTGGTTGAAAGGATTCAATGATGAAGGGAAATGCGGCCCATCCCTTTCCGGAACTTGAGCGAGATCTTTCCTCCTTTCAAAACAAAGGGGTTCTTCCTCTACAAAGCATCAAAGGACTAATCAACACCGGGGCTTTGACCGCAGCCGATCCGATTGAAGAAGGTCAGATCCAACCGGCCAGCATTGACCTTCGCCTGGGGAGTGTCGCCTACCGCGTTCGCGCCAGCTTTCTGCCCGGTCGGAATGCATCGGTCGAAAAGAAAATAGAAGCACTTCGAATGCACAAAATTGACCTCTCCAAGGCTGCCGTTCTGGAAAAAGGCTGCGTCTACATCGTTCCCTTAATGGAAACGCTACACCTCTCGCATGAAATCTCATGCAAGGCAAACCCAAAAAGCACCACCGGTCGTCTCGATATCTTCACCCGATTGATCTGCGACAAAGGAACCGAATTTGACCGGGTTGTTCCAGGCTATAAGGGGCCGCTCTATGTCGAGATTGTCCCGCGGACCTTCAGCATTCTTGTCCGGGAGGGGAGCAAACTGAATCAGCTTCGTTTCATCCGGGGAATTGATTCACAACATTCCGACGAAAAACTGGACGAACTCGACCAGGAAAAAAACCTTGTCTATCTTGCAAACGATATCCCACAAGATGCAATGATTTCAGAAGGACTTCGTATTTCAATCGACCTCGTTGGCAGTCACGGTTCCGAATTAATCGGTTACCGCGCTAAACACCATGCGCCCCTAATCGATTTAAACCTCATCGACCATTACGATCCGAGTGATTTCTGGGAACCGCTTCTAGCCCAAAAATCAAAACAACTTGTTTTGAACCCGGATGATTTTCATATCCTGATTTCAAAAGAAAAGATTCGTGTTCCCTCGGATTATGCCGCAGAAATGGTGGCCTACGACCCTTCCGTTGGAGAATTTCGCATCCACTACGCCGGTTTTTTCGACCCCGGCTTTGGTTATGGCGACAATGACATCAAGGGAACCCACGCCGTCCTGGAAGTTCGGTCTCACGAAGTCCCCTTCCTCCTTGAAGATCGTCAGGTGGTAGGACGATTGATTTATGAACCACTTCTCTGTCATCCGGAAAAGATTTACGGCGATAAAATCGGTTCTTCATACCAATGCCAGGCCCTCTCCCTCAGCAAACAATTCAAACGCACATAAATATCTCTCCCTGATTCCACTTTCAGAAGACAGGATGTCCAATGATCAAAATTTCCAATCTGTCAATGCGTCTTAAAACAACCGGGCAGTCCCTCACCATTCTAGAAGACATTCACCTGGAGATTCCCGAAAAACAGTTTCTCTCAATCGTCGGTCCTTCCGGAAGCGGAAAATCGACCCTTCTTGGTTTGATTGCCGGATTGGACCGACCGAGTGAAGGCTCCGTCATGCTTGACGACACCTCCTACAACGACCTCAATGAAAATCAACTTGCCGTCCTTCGACGAGAAAAAATGGGGATGGTCTTCCAGTCCTTCCATCTCATCCCAACCCTGACGGCGCTGGAGAATGTGCAGGTCCCCTTAGAGCTTCAAAGAAAGAAGAATGCAACGCCTCTGGCACGTCAACTTCTGGAAGAAGTCGGTCTTTCAGCAAGGGAACATCACTACCCCGTGCAGCTTTCGGGAGGAGAACAACAACGGATTGCAATTGCACGCGCCTACGCGGGAAAACCAGCCTTTCTTTTAGCGGATGAGCCCACCGGAAACCTAGACTCGAAGAATGGAGAAAGAATGATTAACCTCCTACTCCGTCTTCACAAGGATCAAGGAAGCACATTCATACTCGTCACGCATGATTCAACACTGGCAGCCCTTGCCGACCGCACCATTTCCCTGCAAGACGGCAGAATCATCTCTGACAAACTGAATGATCAATAGCAGATAGGTAGGACAGGCTTGGAAGATATCAAGAGGGTGGCAGCCTTTAAAAAGTAGACTCAATATTTTTCAAACGACGGCTGATTGTGGAATAGTGTACGTCGAGATGGTTTGCAATCTCAGACAGCCGGTAAGCGTGTTGCCGATACGCCTTGAAAATCGCCTGTCCTTCTTCTGATTCGTTTTCAAATATCTTTTTCAAGGTCGGACGAAAGTCCTGAGATTGCACCCTCGAGACTTCTTTCGAAATCAACTCAGGCACATGATTTTCTATGAAGGCTTGACTTCCGAGGTAGATACGGCCTTTCCGTTTTTCCAAAGGGCTGGGAAGTGTCTTTCCCTCAGCCACGTATTTTCGATACTTTTTATGTGCTTCAGGCAATTCCCCTCCAAACTGCTCGAAAATCCATGTCAGCGTCAAAAACGGAAGAATATCCCTTCCTGTGGCCGTTGCCCGATAGCTGCTCCATTCCCATGCAAGCGGGTGATCGATGATTTTAGACCGGACCGGATTTAAGACAACGTATCGGCACATCGGCAGTAACCAGGTATCTTTCTCCAACAAAATCGACTTAAAACGTCCTTGAAAGAGGTGACCGATTCGGTTATGGCTTCTATTGTGTGTCTGCGTATAGAGGCCATTTAATTGCCGCATGCCAAGAGAGAGGTTCGGTTTTTGCGTTTCAATCAACAGGTGATAGTGATCGTGCATCAAACAATAGGCATGGCAGAGCCAACTGTAACGATTAACAGTCTTCTCCAAAATCGATAAAAACTGTCTTCGGTCTTCATCATTTGAAAAAATATTCTGGCGGGCATTTCCACGGTTGGTAACATGATACACAGCACCTGGAAATTCAATTCTAAGCGGACGTGACATACAGGAATAGTAACAAAAATAATCGCAAATCGAAAGACGTGACCCTCTTATTATTCTCAGACAGACATTATTTTATAACGGCCTCTCACCAAGTCATAAAAAACATGCTTTTGATCCCCACTCACTCATCTTTCACATCATCTAAATATTGTGATATGATCCTCCGCCATGAACCATCGCAAGCGATTATTCCTCCATTTCATCATTCTTATCGCGCCGCTAATCTTTCTCCTGCAAGCATCTACAGGCGAAATCATTTCACAAAAAAAGGCCGATCCTTCCACACGGGAAGAATGTCAATATTGTCACAAAGGCCCCACACGTCATCAGATTGACCATTCACGCGGTCCATGGTGTGCCGCCTGTCACAAACTTCATCAAGTGGGCTTCACACTGGGCTTGCAAACGTATTTCAGACAGATCGGGCGAACCGCAACAAATAAAAAGCTACAATCTAAAGAAGAAATCATTCCACAGAAGATGATCTTGATCCCGGAAGGTGAATTTATTATGGGATCGGATTTTTCTAAAAAAAGCCTGGGGCCGAGTCATAAGGTCTTTTTAAAATCCTACTACATGGATCAATACCATGTCACAAATGCCCATTATTGGGCGTTTGTGAAGCAAACAGGACACCTGCCTCCACCTCATTGGTTACGGAAAGGCCCGGGGGACAATGCCGCTCCACAAAGACCGAATCACCCGATTTCTTTTGTGACCTGGTTTGACGCAAATGCCTTTTGCGCCTGGGCGGGCAAACGGCTGCCGACGGAAGCGGAGTGGGAAAAGGCCGCCCGCGGCACAGATGGCCGCATGTTCCCCTGGGGAAAGAAGTACGAAAGACACCGAACAAATGTTACACAGGGAGGCTTCAAAGATACAACGCCCGTGAACTTTTTTCCAGATGGAAAAAGTCCATACGGCCTCTATGATATGGCGGGAAATCTTTTTCAATGGACCTCTGACTGGTTCCTTCCTTATCCCGGGAACAAGGTACCACACCCTAATTTTGGAGAGACCTTGAAAGTCTTACGGGGCGGATCATTCTATGATTGCACCAATTATCGATGTGGGATTTCATTTCAGACATTCAACCGAATTGCGCTCAACCCGAAAACACGCGCAATTTCAACGGGGTTCCGTTGTGCGAGATCAGATTCAATGAGCCAATAAAACAGGAGTGATATTTAAATGAGATTCAAATTATTTTTTATGATTTTTATCACCTTTTTTGGAACAGACACCGTGCTCCATGCAGAGGAAAACGAATGGGTCCATTTTGTAAAAGACAACCGTTTCGACCACTACTACAACAATACAACGATGGAACGAACGGACGATGACATCGTCGGGGTCTGGGTAAAAGTCATCCCGAAAGGGAAAGAGGTGATCGACATGCTTATGGAAGCCAGAAAGAAAAATGCATTCCTGATGGAGGGTTTCGAAGAGTATCAGTTCACTGTCACCGCCATTGAAATCGACTGCCGCGAATCAAAAAGTGCGCTGATTGAACAACGGGACTATGGAAAAGGCGGAAAGGTTCTTGACAAGGTCAGGGCAGTCATGAGGAATTGACAACAAATTATGCCCGGCTCCTATCACGCGCTTTATCAAGAGGTTCTCTGCAAGGAAAAGAAGTAATCATCTTTCCTTTACACACAAGCGCGTCATGTGAAAGAATTCAATTCAATCCACTCCAACCAAAGGATAAAGGCCTTCCTTTTTTGCGAAAACGACCAGTTTTTCCCTGATTTTATCCCTGGTCTCATAAAAGCCCTGCCTGCCTTCCCCGCGTTTATTGTCAATAAAAACAGGATCTTGAACGGGCCAATGAAGGCGGATGGCCTTACTTGAAGAAAGCGCAGAACACGCCTCTTCTGCGCACAGCGTAATGATGACATTCAACCCGGCGAGGAATTCTTGAGGAAGATCTTCATGAAACTTTGGATGCCCCATGGAAATATCAATGCCAATGTCTTTCATGACCTCAATCGCACCAGGGTGAATCTTTCCCCCCGGCTTTGAACCCGCGCTGTAAACCTCTACCTGGCCCCCAAACATCTGCTTCGCAAGTCCTTCTGCAATTTGGCTCCGCGCAGAATTGGCGACGCAAAGAAAAAGTATTTTCATCTCAATAAATCCCCATTTCCAAAATATTTTATCTTATTAAATAGGCAATTAAATATAGAGATAACTTAGCTCTCAACCTATTGTTTTTATTGAAATTATTCTTTTGTATTTAATTGCCGGGTTAATAATACCAGTCTTTCTTAGTTTTCATTTTTGGAAACACCATATCGACGCATAGATGCCTTCAACGAATATGATTCAAGTCAGAGGCCAACAAAATAAAAATTGGGAAAATACCTGAACCTGCGATGCAAAGCAAGATACGAAAAGAGAATCACAGAATATTTTGGACTTAAACTTCAGACACATCCTTTGTCGCAATTTCCAGGAGTGCTTCTGGATTTTCAATCGAAGAAAGATCCCCCAGTGGTTTTCCAAGATACTTTGCGCGGATCATTCGCCTGACGATCTTGG
>JBHHWW010000052.1:0-10772 GCA_046756725.1 Nitrospiria bacterium
ACGGTCCTGATTGGGAATATCAGGTCCAAACCCACGGGCACGCGGGCCTACACACGACTGGGCATGATCTGGGATGCGGGATTTCAAATGGGTTGCCCCGACAGAATCATGGTACCCGAGCCAATTGGATTTTTCCCAGATGGCGGTCTTTGGCTACAACGAAAGGTTCCCGGACGAGTTTCATCAGACCTCTTGCCGACTGAAAAGGGGGTCGATCTCGTGCAACAGATTGCAAGCGCTTCTCACAAGCTGCATCAGGCAAACATCTCGACCACACGAACACACACTATGTCGGACGAACTACGTATCCTTCACGAAAAACTCCTTCTAGTTTCTCAGCAAGAAAAATCTTTTTCTGGCGCGATCGACCGTATTTTGGAAGCATCTGCCAAATTGGGATCATCGGTCGAGAATTCATTTCCTGCAGGTATCCACAGAGATTTTTATTCAGATCAGGTTATCGTGGATGACAAAGATTTGTACATTATTGATTTTGATCTATTTTGTGAAGGAGATCCGGGCCTCGATATTGGAAATTTTATCGGCCACATTACGGAGCAGAGTTTGCGGGTATTGGGAGATCCTAAAGCACTCCTCGATAGAGAGGAAGCGATGGAAGAGGCGTTTGTTGCCTGTTCTGGAGAGAAAGTCCGTGCTGCCGTAAAGGCCTATGCAACCCTGACGCTTGTCAGACATATCTACATCAGCACGCTTATTAAAGAACGCCGTCCGTTTACAGGTGCTCTGATCGAGTTATGCAAGGATCGGCTGAATATCACCTCAGGTTAAGACTTTATTGAATGGCCTTGGATGCTTTACATAAAGTCTGATATTACCTTCTCCGAGAAGCAAAAGGGGCGAGAAGCCGAACACTGAATACCCAAGCCAATTCTCCGGTGCATACGTGAAAAACAAGCAACATTCAAAATTCAAAAAAATTATAATCGACCATCTTAGGACGGTTAAGGGATCGCTCTTTGCCGCGGCGCTCTGCATGATTGGCTTTACACTGGCCGAAGTCTTAACCCCGTGGCCACTTAAAATTATTTTCGACTACATTCTTATCGGTAGAGAGGTCCCGGACCATCTCTTTTTTTTAGATTTTATCTTAGATAAAGGTCGGTTTTTTTCCCTCATTGTGATCGCGGGATCCATACTTTTGATTGCACTCCTTCGAGGTCTCTTTGCCTATTTTCAAATATTCATTACCTCCCGTATTGGATTCCAGTTGGTCTACAACCTCCGACTAGAACTGTTCGCCCACCTTCAAACGCTGTCTCTTTCGTTTCATAGTCGCACCCGATCTGGGGAGTTGCTGACAAAGGTGACGGGAGACACAAAGATGCTGCGGGATATCTATTCAGAATCAGTCTTGACCTTTGTTTCCCATTTTATGACGATTATCGGGGTGTTTGCGGTGATGTTTTTTGTGAGTTGGAAGCTGTCGCTGATTGCCTTAATTCCTTTTCCCATCCTGATCTACACGCTCTTTTATCTTTTTCGGAAGATCAAAAAAACAGCAAAAAAACAGCGAAAAAAGGAAGGAAAGGTGACTTCGCGGATCAATGAACTCCTCTCAATCATTCCGCTCGTCCAATCATATTCGCAGGAGACCTACGAGAACGAACGCTTTGAAGCGGAAAGTGTGGGAACGCTGAAGGAGTCTATTCGAATCGCCAGAATGGTCGCTGCGACAACGCGAATGGTGGAAATTATCAGTGCCTCCGGAGTTTTTATAGTTGTTTTTTTCGGGTCGTTACAGGTGATCGACGGCAGTTTAACGCCTGGAGATCTCCTGCTTTTTTCGGCCTATGTCAAAAAATTATTTAATCCTGTAAAAAGAATCTCAAAACTCTCGACCAAATTTTCGAAAGCAATGGCAAGCGCTGACAGAATTGAAGACTTACTGGAAACGGAACCGGAAATACAGGATGCTCCTGATGCCATTGTTGTTAAAAAATTAAAAGGGGAAATTGAATTTAAGAATGTCTCATTCTCCTACGATGACGGCAAAACCATTTTGAAGAAGGTTTCTTTTAAGGTTCTGCCCGGTCAGCGGGTTGCGCTCGTGGGAGGTTCTGGTGCGGGCAAGTCCACCCTTACAAAATTGCTGCTTCGACTTTATGATTTCCAGGAGGGTGAAATTCTGGTTGATGGAATCAATATTAAAAAGTTTAAAAGAGACTCCCTGCGTCGCGAAATTGGCATCGTTTTACAGGAAGCCATTCTTCTCGGAACAACAATCCGCGAAAACATTACTTACGGGAAACCGGGAGCCACACAGGAAGAGATTGAAGCGGCGGCACACTATGCCCATGCCGATGAATTTATAAAACTCTTGCCGGATCGTTATGAAACAATTCTAGGAGAACGCGGTGGCACCCTGTCAGGAGGCCAGAGGCAACGCATTGGTCTTGCCAGAGCGATTATTCTAAAACCTTCTTTTTTGATTCTGGACGAGCCGACATCTGCAGTAGACGCTGAATCGGCAAAATTTATTCAGGAAGCCATGGCCCAATTCCAGAAAGGGAAAACCTGTTTGGTAATCATCCATCAATTTGAAGCCATCCAGGATTTCGATCAGATCATTGCCTTAAAGAACGGGCAGGTAATAGAAAAAGGGACACATCAAGAACTTCTCGAACGGAAGGGCTACTACGAAGAACTCTACCGGTTGCAAGGTGCCCTTTGACCGTAAAGTTCCTACCAGCCAAATTGGAAAGTGTCTTAACCCAACAAGGGGCAACCTTTCCCAATTCTATATAGCCCGATCACCCTCAATCACGGTCTTTTGGACGTGAGTGCTCCTTTAAGTTTAAGGTATGTTTTTTGCTTTATTCCAGAGTAAGAAATGGACTAAATCCAGTTTCTCCTTAAACGAATGATTTTATTTCAAGCACCTGACGGTTTACTTTTAGCACTCTTTTTTATATCTGCTAGAATTTAGCTATCCTGATTTTATAGACATAGAGTTGATATGCGTTTTATTTTTATTCCTCTTTTAGCTGTCTTCTTGCAAAACCAAGCAGAGGTTGGTCGATGTTAAATCGTGATCTGCGAAACCGAATACAGGAAAAGCATCAAAATAGTATCCCTAAAATTGCCTACATCATGAAGGAATATCCCCGGCTCTCTGAAACATTTATTATGAATGAAATCCATCTACTCAAACAGATGGGCCTGAATATTACCGTCTTTTCTGTCAAACAACCTCCCGAAAAAGCGAAACAACACAAAACTTCTGAAGGAATCCAGCCGGAAATCGTTTACCTGCCTCCCGTTACATCATTGTCGGGAAGCAGTCTGATCGGATGGCTTTGGACGAATTTGCCAAAGTTTTTCCAGTGCCATTTCCGTCTCTTCAAGCAACGTCCGACCCATTATCTGGATGCCTGGTTCGATGCCTTGATGATGACTTTTCGATATCGCTTAAGCTTCTTCCAAAAACCCAAAAAAGTATTCATTAAAGAATTCCTTCAAGCCGGTTTTATTGCTGAAAAAATTCTGGTTTCCGGAGGATTCCGGCATCTGCATGGTCATTTTTGCCACGGGTCGACCACAATCACAATGTTCGTCAGTCAATTAATCGGCCTTCCTTTCAGCTTCACCGCACATGCCAAGGACATCTATCTGCCAAAACTCAATCCGGGTGACCTCCTGAAGCGGAAAATAGAGATGTCTCAGTTTGTTGTCACCTGCACCGGGGCGAACAAAAATCATCTTGAGTCGCTTTCTCAGAAAAACAATGCCATTCACACGATTTATCATGGCCTGGATATTTCTCTTTTTAAGTCAGACAGAGAAGAAAAGACTTCGGAGGGCGTCCCCTTGATTTTGTCAGTCGGTCGTTTTGTTGAGAAAAAAGGTTTTAACCATCTGATGAAGGCATGCAGAATATTAAAAGACCAGGGACAGGTCTTTCAATGCCGGATTGTTGGAGAACCGGATGATCAGAGCGACCTAATCAAGCAACTGATTCAGGACCTCAAACTTGAAGAGACGGTCTTCATTTCGGGAGGCATCACGCAGGCGGAATTAAGACAGGTTTATCGTGAATGCACCTTCTTCGTGCTGCCTTGTCAGATTGTCAATAATGGAGACCGCGATGGCATCCCGAATGTGTTGGTGGAAGCCATGGCAATGGGCATTCCGGTGATTTCAACGGCCATTTCGGGGATTCCTGAGCTGGTTGAAACAGGCGAAGAAGGTTTCCTGGTTTCCCAAAGGAATGACATCGCGCTGGCAGACGCAATGGCAACTTATCTGGACAATCCTGCTTTAAGAGCTGAATTCGCAAAGGCCGGACGCCGGAAAGTCTGTCGTTCCTTTGATTCAAAAAAAACAAATATCGCGCTAAGAGATCTTTTTATATCAAGTATTGAAGGGAAATACTAATTTCAGATGAGGGATCATAAAATACAAATTCCGTGCGATATTCTACAGGAACCCCATGCTTTCTGGGAGGCGGAAAAGATTTTGACCTACTTCCAGCAAAGGAAAGGGGTCGTCTATTTTCCAGTTGCGGATGAAGACGAAACAATTCGCAGAAAAATAGACAACATCCTGGAGAATTATTTTGAGTTTAACCATGAAACACACCGTCTGCCCGATCACTTCGACTGGAAGGAGAATCCCAGCACAGACGTAGAATGGGCCATCCTCCTCCACAAATTTTATTATGCCGTGGGGCTTGGAATGGCCTATGAAAAGACGAAAGACGCACGCTACCGAACGAAATGGATTGCACTCACATCTACCTGGATAGAAACCGTCCCCCAGGGTTTTCTCTCCAGCGATGTCGCAGGGCGCCGGATTCAAAACTGGATCTATGCCCATTACTACTTTGTTACTTTATCTCCTGACGTTTCTCTTCCGGCGGACTTCTACCTGAAATTTTTAAACTCTATTCATGACCAGGTCGAATATCTGATTGACCATATCTCTCCCTCCCGCAATCATCGCACGCTGGAGTTATATGCTGTTTTTCTGGCCGCCATTGTTTTTCCTGAATTTAAAAAGGCCGACCATTGGCTTTCATTCTCCAGGACAGAACTTCTAAAAAATATTCAGACGGACATTCTGTCCGATGGTGTCCATTGCGAGCTTTCAACTGATTACCATCACATTGTTCTAAAAAACTATCTCAATATCCGGAAACTGGCGACTCACAACGGAATTGTCCTGCCAGAAGAGATGGATACCCGCATCAGGAAGGCCCTCGATTTTGCCCTCTACGTTCACAAGCCGGATGGAATCATTCCATCGTTGAGTGATGGCGATTCAAGAAGTTTTCTTGATCTTCTGGAGACAGGCCATCAACTTTACGACGATGAAACAATGCAATATGCCGCCTCAAAAGGACAATCCGGGCATCCCCCTCAGGCCCGCTCAAAAGTGTTTCCAGAAGGCGGATACGTCATTCTTAGAAGTGGCTGGGGGACAGGTAAAACCCTTTATGAGGATGAACTATACCTGGTCTTCGATTGCGGTCCACTGGGTAGAGGGAACCATGGACATCTGGATTTATTGAGCTTTGAAATGGCGGCCTACGGGCAGTCTCTGGTTGTTGATCCCGGACGCTACACCTATGACGAGTCAGGAGAAATCAATTGGCGTGTCCGCTTCCGGGGGACGGGATATCACAACACGGTCTGTGTTGATGGAAAAAACCAGACATCCTACTTGCCCGGTAAAATCAAGTACAAGATTCGTGGCCCGGCACCGGAACATCATCTGGCGTCATTTGTCAGTCGTGCTGGTTTTGATTACCTTCATGGTATCTCAAGAAGCCATGAGTATGAGGCCATTCACGAACGGAAAATCTTTTTTGTCTGTCCCGAATATTGGCTGGTGTCTGATATTCTCCGGGCTAAGCAAGTCCATGATTACGACTTGTTCTTTCACCTCTCAGATGAGGCTTTTGAAAAGGTCACTGTTTCGGTAGAAGATCAGACCCGTCTCGTTCATGCGCCACATCTGCTTGTCGCCCAAGCAACATCTCCCGACATTAAGCTTTACCTGGAGGCGGGCCACGTTTCCCGCCGATATGGGAAAAAACATCCGGCTCCCATTTTACGTTTTGCCTCTCAGGGAAAAAATCGTGCCTATCACACTGTCCTTTATCCATATCAAACACAGCCCCCTGAAATTTCCGTAAAATACCTCCCAGTCACCGCTGTCTCCGGAAACCCTGTTTCGGATCTCACATCCGCCCTTTGTGTTACCTTCAAAGAGGCAGGAAAAATGATTCAAGATATCTTTTTTACTGTGTCAGATAATCCCGAAAAAGGACATCGCTTCGGGCGATTTCAATACAATGGGCAATATCTGTTTGTCCGGAGTGATATGAAAGGGACCATCCTTTGTGTCGAAGGGGAATCTGAAACAACCTTGCTGGCATCAGGAAAGACGATTTCTCTCAAGAAGGACAGTGCATGAGAGTTGAAACCGATTTGCCAAACGACCCGGTTCTCCCTCAACTGCAAACAGTGCTGGATCTCGCAGCCATGCGGAAAATACTCCAAGCACACCTTTTTGATGAAACAACAAGGTTTAAAATTAAAAGCTGTGAAATTGAGTGGGTGAAATACAAGCCTGGAAAAAATTGCATGTTCTGTTATCAAATCCAGATTTTTGATGCCACCACTGAACAAACAGAACGTCAGAAATTTTGTCTCAGAATCTATGAATGCGACGCTTCAGCCACACGATTTAAAAAGGCGCTCTCAGAACCCTTGGTGTCACCTCTATTTGGGAGAGCATTAACACATATTCCTGAATTGGAAATGCTTGTCTGGGCATTTCCCAATGACCGTAAGCTGCGGGGGTTGCCGATGATCGCCGACACGAAGACATTACAAGAAACAATTCTCCCTGAATTACTAAAGCGATCCCTTCATCAAGATTGGCACATCGAAGCGCTTTCTTCTGAAGTGATCCATTATGTTCCAGAACACACGTGCACAGTGCGCACGACTTTGAACTTGGCTGAAAAAAGAACCAACAACAAGAAAACGATGACCTTATACGGAAAAACCTACTACAACGAGGATGGCCGTGAGGTCGATGAGATGATGCGGCAGTTATGGCGATCTGAATGCCGACATTCTGGGGCATTGGGAATGGCTGAAGCGCTGGGCTACCATGAAGCATCAAAAACTTTCTGGCAATATGCCCTGCCGGGGAAGCCTCTTCTTGATTACGATATGGATACCCAGAATTTTCTTCTGTTGTTGGAAAAAACAGGCTCGGTTGTCAGCGCCCTGCACCAATCTCCATTGAAAACTTCGCGGTGCATTGTGATGGATGATTGGCTCCTGAAACTGAACGAAACCTGTCAGCTGGTTATCAAAAGGAAGCCACAATGTCAAAGCAAACTAAAGCCTCTGGTTGCACGACTCCTTCTTCAGTTCAAGACGTTAAAAATTCTGCCAGAGGGCACGCTCCACGGAGATCTCCATTTAAATAATTTTTTAGTGGCCGACCAGAATATTTCTTTAATCGATATGGACAACATGTCCCGAGGCCCGAGATTGCTTGATATTGGAAGTTTTCTGGCGGGGCTTTTTTATCGCGGGCTTTTGTTTCATCATTCTCTAAATCAGGCGGAAAAAATCGGTGAAGCCTTTCTTCAGGGATACCAGGCATCAGCGGAATCGAATGTGCCTCGATTTGATCTCGCATGGTATATCGCAACAGCTTTGATCAACGAACGCGTCTTTCGTTGTATGTCGCGCGTCAAAGCCGGTCGGCTTGATATTTTAGATGATTTGATTGATCTAGCTGAACGAATCAGCTTTGGTAAAGTAATTTTTCTTAATATAACAATAATGGACAGAAAAGACCCTGCTTAAAAAACAGATTTATTCAGATCGGATACACTTTGGATAAGGAGGAATGATTTGATCTTGGATTCTGGAAAAACACGAGACCTCAATGGAATTAACCAAAAAATCGTGAAAGACAGCGACATCATCCAATCAACCTTATCGGCGTTGTTGTCAAAAGCGAACGGCTCAAATATGAAGGTTCTGGAAGTTGGCTTTGGTTATGGCCGGGCCCTGCTGGAACTTGCCTGGCAGTTTCGTCAAGAAAACATTTCATTCTTAGGGATCAACAAAAAAAAGCAGACACCCATGGGGAACATCGGTGATTTAATCGGAATTGCCAGAGAATATGACATTATTCCAGAAGAGAATATGGATGAATTCAACCTGCCAGAAATCTTTTTTTATGATGCATCCTCTCTCCATTTTGAGGATGCATCGGTCGATTTAATTTATTCCGCTGTCACCATCCGTTTTATAGACCGCAAGGCCGAATTTTTGGAAGAAGTATGCCGTGTCCTGAAGCCGGGAGGCGTGGCCCTGCTTCAAATCGGTGAAGCGAATTGGGACTATCCTTACAGCCGGATCTGCGATCAAACAATGCTGACCCCTTATTTTAACCGCTTTGTACTCAAGCACAAGGATGAACTTATCCCGTTGCCGACCTATTTAAAACATTTTGAAGAAGATGCCTTCCAGTTTAAATTCCTTCCACAGCGGCGTTGCACACTCACGGTCAACAAACTGAAATCATCCCGGCTCGACCTTCAATTAACCTCGGATCCAGAACTCAGTGTGCCCATGGAAAATTTTTCGTACAAGCATTTTTGGAAGAAAAAAGAGGGTCGGAGAGGGGGATTCCGATGTGTCTACAATCTTCGTCCAGAAATATATCAGGCCCTATTTCAAGCCGGTCTATTGTCCCACGATCAACTGAAAACAGATGTCGTTATTCCTGAAAACGCGTAATAATGCCGGAGAATGCCTGAAAGTGAATCCATTTGACCCGTTTACAGACCCGGAGGAAATGAAAGCATTGTTTCAGGCGCACCTTCCGGCTTTCTCAAAAACTTCGCTTCTGATTACAGAATGCAAGATCGAACGAAGCCGGGTACGAAACGAGTTGATCGTACCGGAGAAACGGATCGACTGTTTTGCGATACGATATCAACTCACCGTGCGGAAGAAAGGTCAGACACAGGAGAGCGTTCAGATGCTTTATGCGAAGGTCTATCCTGAGGACTTTGCTGATAAAATATTTCAACAAATGAAGAGTACGCTGCTGACAAAACTGAAATCTGATGCGCTCCCGGACTACCTTTCGAAACAAAAAATGCTTGTATGGACTTTTCCCAATGACCCGGGATTGTCGCACCTGTCCGCATTGATTCATCCAGACAAAGTCATAATGCACTTCCCCTACAGCCATCTCCCTGACGGCTTGAATGGCCCGGAGGATGTCAAGAATATTAATGTCGATGTCATCCGCTACCACCCGGGGGTTCGATGTACCATGCGTTACAGCTTGACCTGGGAAGCATCGAAAACACCTAAGACCGTGATTCTGTATGGAAAGACATTTCTGGAGGAAGAAGGTCTTTCTCTTTTTAATCTAACAAGGGATCTATGGGAGATATCAATAAAAAAAACTGAATTTTTCATCATTGCCAAGCCGCTTGTTTATGATGCGCCACTCAAAATGGTTTGGCAGGAGGGATTGGCAGGAAAACCCTTAACGGAATTAATTCAATTGTCACACAATATGGACGACATAAAAACTGTCGCAAAAAACCTGGCATGTTTACACAAAAGTCGTCTTTCTCCTGAAACCCCGCACACAACCCGTGATCGTCTTCCTGTCATCCAAAAGAAGATTTCTAAACTCATCGCAGTCTTTCCAAGTCTGAAATGTCAGTTAAAAGAGTTATCCTTACAATTGGAGAACGATTTTGCATGTCTGCCGCAGATGAAAGAGCGACCGGCTCACGGGGCTTTTCGCATTAAAGAAATTATGGCGTGTCAGGGAAGGCTCGCCGTATTTGATCTTGATAACATTGCCATCGGAGATTCGGTCCGGGATCTGGCGCTTTTTCTGGCCGATCTGCACGCCGAATACCATGACCAGCGATTGCTCTACACCATGGCGTCCACCTTTTATCAGACATATCGATCAGAAGTGGACTGGACGTTTCCTTTTGAACGGCTGCAATGGCATATTCGGGTTCAGTTTATCAAGAGGGCTTTTTGGATCTACAAACACAAAGGTCAATTCCCCCACCTGGAAGAGCGAGTAAATAAAACCCTTTCTCTCGCCCTTCAAAACGACCCTTTTCGATTACAGGATTGTTAGAAAATACAAATGATGCTTGCGGCGACAAAACAGACCCATCATAAAATATCCGGAAGACGCCGAATTGCCTTGTACCCGGGAGCCTTTCGGCCGCCGCATGAGGCCCACTTAACTGCCGTACTCGATCTCGCCTCCCGACCGGATGTGGATGAAGTGATTGTGATTATCTCCAATCGATGCCGGATGATCCCTGGAACCACAAAAGCGCTCGATACGGATGTTGCTCAGGATATCTGGCGTATTTATCTGCAGGACCTTTCAAAAGTCCGGATTGAAGTAGCATCGCACACCGCAGTACAGCACGCGCTGGATTACTTCGGTCGCGTCGCTCCGGGCGACACGCTTCTGTTTTGTATCGGGGCATCTGATTTGTCCCGGGGAGATGACCGCTTCACGAAACTCTCAGACCTTGCTCGGAACACGGGGGTTTCGACAGAATTGATCGAGGCGCCCACCAGTGCCATGACCGTACGCTCTACTGACTTGAGGACAATGTTGGCAAATAAAGCCGAAGGCCGCGCTCCTTTCATGGCCTCACTGCCATCACCTTTAAGTGAACAACAGCGCGAGAAAGTATGGTCAATTTCCTGCGATGG
>JBHHWW010000053.1:0-10739 GCA_046756725.1 Nitrospiria bacterium
TCAAGATGTCCAAAACGATGAAATCAACCACATCTCAAATCTAAGAGATATCTTTAATTATCTGTAAATTATAAATAATCCCTTAGATCTCTTTTTGTCTCCCTCAAATTAGGGAGCCTTGCAAGGACAAGCTTCGTCCGAATGAGTAGCGACACCCTGTCAACCGGATTATTCATAAGGAAAGGAGTATGAATATCCCAAAGTATGCACAATATAGCTCTTCACCCCCGGACGGGGCATTTAAATCTGTCTCCTCGTTAAACCGCTTCTTCCTCTTCTTTCAGATTCGCTTCGAAAATCCGCTCTATTTCATCTGCCGTGACGACGTATTCTTTTTGATCCGAACTTTCCGGTAGTTCATACATGATATCCAAAAGAAGTTCTTCTAAAATAGAACGCAGTCCTCTGGCCCCAGTGCCTAGTGAAATGGCTTCTTCCGCAACCGTCACAAGCGCCTCCTTTTCGAACTTAAGCTGAATACCCTCCAAATCAAAGAGCCGCTCGTACTGCTTGATAATCGCATTTTTGGGTTCAGTCAGGATAGAAACCAAATCGTTCACTTGAAGTTGATTCAATGTCGTAATAATGGGTAAGCGCCCAAGAAACTCGGGAATCATGCCATATTTTAGAAGGTCTTCCGGAAGCACTCTGGCATTTTTAATTTCCTGATTACCTCCTCCATTGCTTCCGAAACCGATGGTTTTTTTTGATAATCTCTGAGCAATGATCGCATTGATTCCCTCAAAAGCGCCGCCACAGATAAAAAGGATATTACTGGTATTGACCGGGATTAATTTTTCATGGGGATGTTTTCGTCCACCGTGCGGAGGGACATTTACAACAGATCCTTCAATCATTTTCAGTAGGGCCTGTTGAACACCTTCTCCTGAAACATCCCGAGTCAGGGAAGGGGATTCGGCTTTTCTTCCAACTTTATCGATCTCATCAATATAGATAATTCCCTGTTCGCATTTCTCAACATTGCCTTCAGCCGATTGTAAGAGCCTCAGAACAACATTCTCAACATCTTCACCGACATAACCGGACTGGGTCAAGGTTGTTGCATCTGATATAGAAAAAGGAACACCTACAATTCTTGCCAATGTCTCAGCAAAAAGCGTTTTCCCAGTGCCCGTCGGGCCGATCAGTAAGAGATTCCCTTTGTGCATACTCAATGCAGGGTTATTTTTATTTAGGAGAACCCTTTTGTAATGGTTGTAGACAGCAACTGAAAGTGTTTTTTTCGCCCGTTCCTGTCCCACAATGTGCGCATCAAGATAAGTCTTGATCTTAGGTGGTCTGGGAAGGCTTGGCTGTTGGACACTTTCCTGGCTCTTTTGGTTATTTCCCTTGTTTTTTCCTGAAGTAAACATTTATTCCTCCTTCCCAACCATCGCAAATTCCTTGCGCTTTAAAGATTCTATATAGCCAAGTCCCTCTCTAACACGTTTTTCATGCGCTTTGTATCTTCTGGAAAGAGATATAAACCGGCTCAATAATTTCGAATCCGTCGCCTTGAGCAGGCTTGAAAAGAGCCTGTTGTCATAATTTTCAAGCCTTTTTAAAATTTGAATAGCCTCTTCATTCGTTAAATCTTTGGAGACCTGTTTCTCGCACTCTATAAGAAGACGTTCCAAATTCTCAATTGTTTCACCGTCTATCTCTACCGGAATTTTTACGCGCGTACCGGTTTGTAACAATGCTTTTTCTATCGAAAGAAGCGCCGCATGATCTTCTTCATCCAGAGACAACTCCTTCCAAAACAGAGACCATTTTGGATCTTGATCTGATCTTGAGGAAAACTGCTCTGCAATTCGCTCATAAATACGGGAAATTCTTCTCTCAAACTCAATCTGAAAATTGAGGACTTTTTCTGTGTTCATTCTTCTCTCCTAATTTTAAAAAGTTTTGTCATTTATCTCGGATATCCCATTAATACTGAAAACCCCCTTCCTGACAGATGTTAGGAAGGGGGTTTTGAAATGCCCGTTTTAAAAACCACTTACTTTTCTAAAAGGTTCCTGAACAAAATGAGAGACGATAGGTTGAACAAGATAAAGAAAATCTTGATATCTCATTTCAACTACCTCCCGATGTGACCCCGCCTTAAAAAAAATGACGGACTCACGCGCCAATAAGGAATCAACATAAACCGGAATATCGTAAAAATTCCCGAAAGGAGGAATTGCCCCCGCCTCGCAGTCAGGGAACTGTTTTTCAACCTCCATTCCTTCCAGCAATGACAAGGGGCCTTCTCCGAACATTTCTCCAAAATGAACAAGATCAACCCTTCGATGGGAAGGGAGAACAAGCATGAGATTCTCTCCCTCCCTTCCCACGATGACGACTTTTACAACCTTCCGTCCAGAGATGTGGATCGATTCTGCGACCTCCAGAGATGTGAAAACTTCCCGATGCGGGATCACTCTATAGGGGATTTCTTCTTTTTTCAAAAGGGATTCCAAACGGCCCATCACCGGAGGTTTATCCCTCTTATCAATTTTGAAAAAGTCCTCTTCGCGCCCGCTTTTTTTTATTTCTCTCAGGTGCATAACCGACTCCTTTCTCCCCCGACCGACATCCTGCAAGTGTTCCGAAATCTTATGCTGCCTCTTTGTATTCCCAAGGTTCCTCTTCTTTGACTTCGTAGTTTGCGGTATCCGCAATAACCATACGACTGAACATCCAGCCTGCGAAGAGAAATCCGGCAAGACTCCAGAAGCCATACTCGGCGAATCCACCCATCCCTCCTCCGGTCCTATTCGTTGCAGAACCTGCAAGTGAAACGGTAGATGGACGACTTGATGAGGCTGAAAGAAGCTGGGTCAATGGACGCCCTGTTTCGTTCTCCAAAAGGTTCATTGCCAGTCTGAAATTTCTTTCTACCCCAAAAGCGCCTCCAGCACGAATTGCGGAAATCGCTGAACTCGGCACCGGCGCCGTAATTCTACCTCCTATAACCGTATTGGCTGCGGCCGTCATCAACCCCGAAGCCCATTTTACGCCAGCAGCTTTTTGTATCTCCTTCCCCATGGCAACCTGGCGTGTTCCAGCGTTCGCCCGGTCAATCAGATTGGATTCATGTTCATTCAATACTTTCCGCTGTACAGCTGCCACCATCACAGCATCAAGACGTTTTTGCAAACCCGGAGGCCCTAAAATTTCCGCCTCCCGCCTGACCACTTGAGCCACTTTCACAACGGACGAACCAAGCGTCTCCTGCGCCCTCATTGTTTGCCATTGGATATGGGCCGCAGCAGCGATGCCACTTCCAAGCGCTTCCTGTTCAATATCGCCACTTTGCCCGCCTTCCTGTATAAACCTGCCAAGCCGCTCTTGTACGATTCCTCTGTTATACGAGAGCCAACCTGCTTCTCTTAAGGCACTTCCCATCTGCTCCTGAGATTGACCATATTTCGTCTTCAGAAACTTAATTTCAACCCCCTGAGAGGGCAATGTCAGAAGGAGGAAAGAAAGTCCTACGACCATTCCCACAACCACCCTCATGACATTTTGAACTTTTATGTTTGACTTCATTTTGCCACCCCCATTTCTAATCTTCTTCAATTATAATATTTTCATGCTGCGACACTTCTCAATCTGGCAGAGAATATCTCATGTCTTGATTTAGATTGGCGTCCGACACCGACAGAGGCTTCAAACCCTGTTCTATTTGACAAAATCAAAGGATCGATGACCTCACCACAGGAAATGCAGCGCCATCCTTTGTAAGTCCAAACTCCACCTCCCTCGTTCATATTTGTGAAATACTCAAACGACATCCATCCATGACATCGATTACACTGTATCTCCGCCTCTTTAGCCGCATGCGTCATGGTCTCTTTTCCAATCGCTCTAACATCCATGCGCATAAAAAGAGCAAAGAGGATGCCGATTTTTAAAGAGCCTTGTAATGTAGATTTTATTTTTATTACAAATACTTATGATTTTAATTTTGAATCGAGCAAGAGAGATGTGTGGAATTTTTCCACAACCTGAGGAGAATAAAGACTTTTAGAATATCTGTTTTCAAATCAGAACGCCCTCAAGATTCTAACGTGAGCGCTGATACAAAAATACGAATCGTTGGTGTAGAGGATCGGCCAAGCGACCAATTTAAGGGGAAGGATATTTCACTTTTATGGGAATCGACAAACAACATAACCGACTATTTGTTTCCGTGTGATGGCACCGAAGTCACGACTGTCAGAGCTTTCGGCATAATTCTCACCGCTGAGGAAGTAGCGGTCATTATCCAAGAGGGCCGTGATGCGTTTGATAACAGGAAAACCAGGACGTTGTGGATGATGGGCAATGACAATATCACCCAGGGCAGGACGCCTTTGACGATAAGCACGTGCATCCACCAAAACTTCATCTCCATCTCGCAAGAGGGGAAGCATTGAGGCTCCGGTGACGCTAAAGCGTTGCCGGAGCCTCAAGAACCAAAGCAGCAGATCACGCGCTGTGCTATTTCTCAATGTAATGTTCATTGAGAGAGTGCCCTCAATGAACGCTTAGCCGGCCGTGTAATAAGCCACGTCTCGGCTCTTTGTCCCCCAGAAGATAGCGTGGATAGATTCAATGGCCTCCATTAACTTTTCTGCACTTTCCAGGCTAACGGATACTTTACAAGCTGAACACAGTTTGGCTGCCTGCCAGAAGGTATTATGTAAATCAGGATGGGCCTCTAAATGCGGGGGCTTAAAATAATCCGTCCATAAAATAAGCAACTCTGTTTTAGCAATATGGGCTTGCTCTTCTTTAATGGCAATGTAACGAGAGAGGGTGTGCTGGGAAGCGTTATCCTGACTGTCTTTCAAGGCGATAATTTTCTTCGTCATTGCAAGCACTGCTTCTGCCGCAATCCGGGCGGACGCAGGGTCATATACGCCACAAGGTCCATCACAGTGGGCATAAACGACTGGTGCCGGCTTCCATTGTTTGATCTTTTGCGCAATCTGTTTAATCATCTTATTTACTTTCCTCCATGTAGTTTAAGTGCACCTGTCGGCGCATTCCTGCCAGAGAAATCATTCTCTTCCTCGTAGCCTCCAAGCGGTTCAAAATTGGATCAACCCGGACTTAAAAATAAACAGGTTCGCAACCATAGCAGGTTACGACATATCAAAAAAAGTAAAAACGTCTGTAACAATTCAAAAAAAGTCGAGATTTGTCCAGAACAAAGCGAGAGATTTTTCCCGTCTTTTTTGGTACGATATCCCAGATGTCTACAGTGAAACAGTCGAAAAATCAGTCGAAAGAACAGCTTTCTTTGAAGCCGGTCCTGCCCCTTCATCCCAGTCCCGCGACCGATCAAACTCCTACCCCGCTTCTTTCTTTGACGTTTGAAGAGCTGGAGACCTTCATCCTGAAACTCGGATTGAAACGCTACCGGGTGAAACAAATTCTCTCCTGGATCTACCAAGGACAAATTCGTGACTTTAAACAAATGACTGACCTATCCATCTTGGACCGCCTTCTTCTCTCAAAAAAATTAACACTTCCATTATTGCAGATCATCACACATCAAAAATCAGAGGATGGAACAGAAAAATTCTTATTTCAGTTAGACGACGGCAATCAGATCGAATCCGTCTTAATTCCTGAGGAACGGCGAAATACCCTCTGTATCTCCTCCCAGGCAGGCTGCACATTGGATTGCTCCTTTTGTCTCACGGCCCAAGGAAAGCTCAAGAGGAACCTGAAGTCTGATGAAATCATCAATCAGATTCTCACCATTCAAAACAGATTGCCAGAAGAAAGACGGATTACGAATGTCGTGTTAATGGGGATGGGAGAACCTCTTGCAAACCTGGCATCCGTGACAAAAGCGCTTGAATGGATGGTCTCCCCTTTTGGATTTGGGTTTTCCCCACGTCGAATCACCGTTTCAACGGCGGGCCTGGTACCTCAAATGAGGCAGTTCTGGCAAGGTCCTGTTCCGGTCAACCTCTCTATTTCACTCAACGCCACCACGGATAAGACCAGAGATCAACTCATGCCGAAAACCAATAGACTTTACCCTTTGAAAGAATTACTTTCCGTCTGTCGAATGACCACCCTTCCCGCACGTCGACAAATTACCTTTGAATACGTACTGCTATCCGGCGTGAATGATTCGTTGGAAGATGCGGAACGCCTTGCGAAATTAACAAGAGGGATACAATGTAAAATTAATCTGATTCCCTTCAATGAATACCCTTCCTCTCCCTATCGCAGACCTTCTGAAGAAATGATTTTGCAATTTCAAGATCACCTTCATCATGCCGGAAGACGGACCCTGATTCGGAAAAGCCGTGGCAGGGACATTTTCGCTGCATGTGGTCAACTCTCCACACAAGGGCAAAAATAGCCCCCTCAAAAACAATTGATCTTTGCCAGGTCGATCGATATAATCCCCCCTTTTTGTCTGGCAGTTCCATGATGGAGGAAACCCGATGCGTATTGATGGAAGAAAAGACGATGCCCTGAGACCATTAAAAATCACACGGCATTTCCTTAAAGATGTTGAAGGTTCTGTTTTGATCGAGATGGGAGATACCAAAGTCATTTGCACCGCAACCGTTGAAGAGCGTGTCCCGCCTTTTTTAAGAGACAAGAAAAAAGGTTGGGTCACAGCAGAATATGCAATGCTTCCCCGGTCTTCCCGGGATCGAATTTCTCGCGAATCATCCCGAGGAAAAGTGGGTGGCAGAACCCACGAAATTCAGCGTCTCATCGGCCGTTCTCTTCGATCCATCGTCGATATGAAGGCCCTTGGAGAACGAACAATCTGGATTGATTGCGATGTCATTCAAGCCGACGGCGGGACGAGAACGGCTTCCATCACCGGCGCATTTGTTGCGATGGTCGACGCGCTTCGACATCTTCAGAAAAAAAAGAAAATCGCTGTTTTTCCTGTCCAGGATTACATTGCCGCCATCAGTGTCGGGAAGGTAAAAGGAACCATCTTGCTGGACTTGAACTATATAGAAGATTCAACAGCCGACGTGGATATGAATGTGGTAATGACCGGATCAGGGAAATATGTGGAAGTCCAGGGAACCGCAGAGCAGAACCCATTCGAGAAGAACGAACTAGACAACCTCTTAAACCTTGCGGCAAACGGAGTAGAAGCATTGATTCTAAAACAAAAAGACCTTTTGGGTGAATTAAATTAGATGATGCTTGTTCTTGCCACCGGGAACGCTCACAAAGGCAGAGAAATTTCTGAAATCCTTCAAGAAGAGATCGATATCAAGATAAAAATGTTATCTGATTATCCTGGCTTGGTCCTTCCTCCTGAGTCCGGAAATACTTATCAGGAAAATGCAACAATCAAGGCCCTGTACGTTTCTAAAGCCACCGGCCACTGGGCACTGGGAGATGACTCCGGGCTTGAAGTTTCGGCACTAAATGGCGCGCCTGGTCTCTTTTCAGCCCGGTTTGCCGGGGAAAAAGCCACAGACCAAGACAACCGACAAAAACTACTGAAAGAGATGAGAGGTCTACCGGAAGGGAAGCGACAGGCACGGTTTATTTGCTGCATGGCCATTGCAAATCCACAAGGGGAAACTAAGCGCATCACTGGCATCTGTGACGGGGAAATTACAGGCTCTGAATCGGGCAAGAGCGGGTTTGGATACGACCCGATTTTTTATTATCCGCCGCTCAAGAAAACATTCGCAGAACTGAATCATGAAGAAAAAAATAAAATCAGTCACCGTGGGAAGGCCGTCCGGTCAGCGTTGAGCCTATTTACCTCAGAGATAATCAATTTGGATTGATCTTATCCAGTGATATGATTATGATGCTCCAAACGGGGTGTGGCGCAGCCTGGCAGCGCGCCTGCTTTGGGAGCAGGAAGTCGGAGGTTCAAATCCTCTCACCCCGACCATTTTTAGCCAGTTTAGAAGTGATGCCATCACCTTCAATATAGGCCAGATCTTAGATCTATTCTAATCTTCATTAATTCACTATTTTTCAACCCGCCACTTTTTTACTGCTATATCTTTTGGCCAGAGAACATGTCAGAACCCATTTTAACCCGATATATTCAAAACGAAATCCTTCAAAACGGGCCCATTCCATTTGTAACGTTTATGGAGATCGCCCTCTATCACCCCAAATATGGATATTATAGCGCACCTGGAGAAAAAATAGGATGGAAGGGAGATTTTTATACGAGCAGCACCGTTCACCCAATCTTCGGGGAACTTCTCGCAAAACAATTGCTACAAATGTGGGAGATATTTGGCGGGTCCCGTTTGGCAATTGTTGAAGTCGGCGCAGGCTTAGGGGAACTCTGCAGAGATATTTTGCATTTTATTCAGGTCGAATATCCAAAACTTTTTGAGCAAATCGATTATATTATTGTTGAAAAAAGTGACTCCCTCAAAGAAGCTCAAACCTCATTACTTTTTCCTCTATTTTCAGAATCAATTACCTGGAAAGATGAGGTACCAGATCAACTAACAGGGATCATTCTTTCCAACGAACTCCTCGATGCTTTTCCGGTTCATAGGATTAGGATTGATGCAAATTCCATTCAGGAAGTCCATGTGGATTGGGGAAATGGGCAATTTAAAGAAGTTTTAAAGTCCCCGTCAACACCACGGATTGCAGATTACATAAGTCATCTCAGACACACGTTCAAAAAACCGGTGAATCTTGAAATAAATCTTCAAGCAGTGGATTGGATTCTTCAGATTGGCAAAGCTCTAAAACAAGGGTTTGTCATAACGATTGACTACGGCTATCGTGCAGAAGAACTCTATTCATCTCAACGAGATAGAGGAACATTCCTCTGTTATCACCGGCACAAAGTCACTGAAGACCCTTACCAGAGGATCGGAGAGCAGGACATGACTGCCCATGTCGATTTTACTTCTCTAGAAGATCAAGGGAAAAACGTTGGCTTGCTTCCGGTCGGCTTCACCGATCAAACACACTTTCTCATGGGATTGGGCATTGCGCAGAGGATGGAAGAACCGGCAAATAAGATGCATGAATCCAAAGAAGCCCGGCGTGAATTCCTGGCAATGAGGCAGTTAATGGCACCCGAGGGGATGGGAGAAACCTTCAAGATCTTGATTCAAGGGAAAAATATTCCCGCCAAGTTCAAACTTGACGGGCTTCAATTCAGACCTTTCTTCCCCTAAATCGGCAACGGCCCATTTTCTTGTATATCGTTCATCGATCAGGTAGAATCCGTCGGCAATTGATCAAAACCTTAAATAACAATTAAGAAACAATTTTGTAGGTTTGTCCCCTCTTTTCATTTTTTTCAAAAAAATCAAAAAGTGCGCCTGTAGCTCAATTGGATAGAGCAACAGCCTTCTAAGCTGTAGGTTACTGGTTCGATCCCAGTCAGGCGCACCATTTTACTTTTGAGGGAGGGTTCACCGTCATCATTGCCAATCCTCTTCAGATTCGTCGCTATGCAGGCGCCGCGGGGCTTTTGGCGAAGACAGACCAGATCGATTGCCGCTTGATTGCTGAATATGCCGCCATTATTAAACCTCAAGTCAGAACACACAAAAGTAAAATAATCATAAAGATCAAGAATTTACGAGGAAGCGGATTTGAATGCCCCCCGGAAGGGCGGGGATCTTTACTGAAATGAATCACTGCCGGCTTGATGATTTTACCTTGACTTTTAATCACAGTCGCTGGTTGGCAATTTTTTCGTACAGAGTTTCAGGGGCGATATCGGCTCCATTTGGCCAACAGATTGTTCCTCCCTCAATTGTTGCATCTTTGAAAAAGTTTTTATTTCCTAGCGGGGTAAAGATGGGTCCTCGATTTATATATTCTGAAAAATCGATATTCCCAGCGACCCCATTGTCAAACGCTACATGAAAGGCATAGTCATGCTTGTAGTTGATATTTATTACGTCGTCCATATTCCACATGATTTCAACCTCACGTAAGTGGTTCAATCTTTTTAATTTCTTGATTTTCTTTTGCTAATTCCCAATCCTCTTCAAGTCCAGATTTCCCAAACCACTATATTGATCGCATCGTCATCGAGGCTACGGGCAGGTATGAACATGACTTTGTCGAGAAGGCCATTGATCAGGACTTTGCCTTCGTCATCGTTAACCCGCTTAAGGTCCGCCGTTATGCAGAGGCCTTCGGCATTTTGGCTAAAACAGACCAGATCGATTCCCGTCTGATTGCCGAGTATGCCGCCAGAGTTTAGCCGAAAATCAGGAAGCAAAAGACTAAACTCACTATGAAAATCAAAGACTTTCTGGTCAGGCGACGCCAGATTATCGCCATGACCACAATGGAGAAAAATCTCTTTCAGGCGATGCCGAAATCCTTGAAGCCGGACATCAAACGCTCTGTGCAATTCCTGGATCGCCAGCTTAAGAAGATCGAGGAGCGCCTCAATACCTTGATCGAACAAGAGGAAGAATGGCGTGAAAAACGCCAGATTCTCCTCAGCATGACGGGTGTCGGCTTCGCCGTGGCTCACAGGTCTTGGGCGATCTGCCGGAGCTCGACACGCTCGGATACAAACAAATTGCCACTTTGTGCGGTCTAGCACCTTACAACCGCGACAGCGGAAGGCTCTGAGGAAAACGCCGATCGAAGAGGACGATCAAGCATTCGGACGGTGCTCTGGATGTCCGTCCTTTCTGCGGTTCGGCATAACCCGATTATCCGCGAGTTTTACCAGAGGTTTGTCGAACGAGGCAAACACAAAAAGGTCGCTCTCACTGCATGTATCCGTAAAATGGTCACCATTT
>JBHHWW010000054.1:0-10712 GCA_046756725.1 Nitrospiria bacterium
GTTCCAGACCAGTTCCACTTCCCGCTTGTCCTCAAACAACAGAAACCGGTACTTTTCCGGCAATGGTTTGCCTGCTTCGAGGTGTTTGATGATGTCCCGTATTTCGTTGTCAGTGAGTTTCATGGTTGGGGAACTATAGTCAATTCAGTCTGGGCGGTCTATGTGAGGCGGGCCTTTCGATCTTAGTGCGGTATTGCAAGATCTATCCTGATGCAGGCATTTTCTCAAGCGGATTTACCCAGGACAGACCTTTGAAGCGAGCAAAATCCCTGTCGCTCGAGCACAATGTCGCGCCATTCTCGATGGCCAAGACCGCCAAGTGGGTATCGGGGACATAATTTCCAGGGGCGTTCGATGACAATAAAAGTTGGTTGAGAACTTCCCAATGACGATTGTCTGGCATCACGATTTGCACCATGGGGCGATCCAGCCAACTGCCTACATGGTCGATGGCTTCGTTGAGTGAAAAAGGGCGTTCCAAAATTCTTGTGTTTGTTGAAATTCGGATGAAGGCCAGAAGCGTCGTCCACGGCAAGCCGACGATTTCTGCTGTGGACAATTTTGATTCCCACCATGATCTGGCCGGAGCATGAAAGCGTGACGATTGATCATAGGCGTAAAGCAGTAAATTCACATCCACGATAATCATTTATACTGCGGCCCTTCAAATTGTTCCATCAACTCCGCAATGTTGTCATAGTCATAACCGATCTTGAGACCGAGACCGCGTGTTCTTATTTTAAACGGGCTGATTTTTTTTTTCGCTAAATCGTCTTGGTAAAACAAACCGATCCGTAAGGCATCATTCACAATTTCTTTGAATGGCTTGCCAGTCTGCTTCGCGCGGTCTTGTAATTTCGCCATAATTTCGTCGTCAACGGTCATTGTCGTGCGCATATTCCCTCCAAGATGTGGTCATCAAGATGCTTTTATCTTAGCATCATATGCATCAACCCTCAACACAGTCAGGAAAAAGGATTACTGCCCGATCGTCCAGCCGAATCCGGACTGGGTGAGAAACGAGGTCAGGCGTGTCAGGGAGTTTGTGAAGATCATCACGCCGACGGCCACCAGGAAGGCGCCGCTCGCGCCTGAAATCCACCCCATGTATCGTGATGTTTTTTTGAAGTATAGAAGAAAGGACTGCACACCCAGCGCGGAAAGAAAAAGAGGCAGTCCGAGTCCGAGTGAATAAACGGAGAGGAGCTTCACGCCGATGGCAACCGAGCCGGTTGTGCTTGCGTAGAGAAGAATGGAACCCAATATCGGACCGACACAGGGCGTCCATCCGGCGCCGAAAGCGATACCGACAAAATAGGAACCAAGGTAGCCCGCCGGTTTGTTTTTAAAATGAAAGCGGGTATCCCGCGCCAGGAATGAGAGTTTGAAAACGCCCATGATGTAGAGGCCGAAAAAGACAATCAGTGCGCCGCCAATCTGTCGGATGATGTTCTGGTTTGAAATGAAAAACTGCCCCATGAAGGTTGCAGAGGCCCCGAAAAAAACAAATATCGTTGAAAATCCAAGAATGAAAATGAGGGCATTTTTTACGGCGATGTCTCTCGCACGGGCTTTTCCTTCAGGAGAGGTCAGCTCATCCAGCGACAGGCCTGTAATGTATGACACATAGGAAGGAACGAGCGGCAGGACACAGGGAGAAATGAAGGAGAGGAGACCTGCTGAAAAGGCGATCATGTAAGACATATTTCCGGTGGCTTCCATTCTATTCCCTTAATACGACGTTGTTTGAACCATTGTTAACTTTAGCTTTGTGCAATCAATTGGTCAATAAACAGATTCGAATCCCTGGCACTCCAATCTTTCGCCCCCAATAAACGGTGCTTAATAATCCCGTTTTGATCGACGAGAATACTGGTCGGGACGACACGAATCTGATAACGATTATTGACTTCCAGTTGATCGTCGAGGGGAACAGGAAAAGTAAAACCGAATTCTTCAATAAACGCCTTGACGGGCGCCTCTTTATCAAAATCAATGGAAACGGCGAGAATTTCAAAATCGTCCCGTGAATAGTCCTGATACAGCTTTTCCATTGACGGCATTTCCGCACGACAAGGCCCACACCAGGTGGCCCAGAAGTTGACCAGAACCACTTTTCCTTTATAGCTGGAGAGGGAAGTCTCTCCGCCTTTTAGCTTCTTGAGGATGAAATCAGGGGCGATATCTCCCACTTCGATGCCTATTTTTTTTGGAGAATTGCTGTTTTCAGGAACAGAGCTACCTTTCTTGTCACATCCAGTCTGGATAAACAGCACGAGGAAGATAATCAGAAAAAGACGGAACGGTTGAGACGAATGGTGGACGGATCTTTGTGGAAACACCTTTTTCATGGGGCGGTTGGCATCCGTCCGGCCCGGATATCTTCAAGGGCCTTTTTGACCATTTCAGATTCTTCCGTTCCTCTGGGAATATATTGGAAGGCCTCTGTCCAGGATTCATCCGCCTCAAAGGTGCGTCCCAACTGAAGCAAGACGATGCCGCGCGCCCAGAGAATGCTCGCATCTTGCGGCACAATGTTGAGCGCTTTGTCAAAATGGGCCAGGGCTTCTTCCGCAATACTGATATCTCCGGTAGAGGGTTCGCTCAAAAGGATTTCTCCCAGGCGATAATGGGCGGTATAATTCAAAGGCTCCATCTCAAGGACTTTCTTGAAGGCTTTTTTTGCCTCCGCCCATCTCTCCATCGCAATATATGAACGACCGATCATCATTTGGCCTTGAAGATCGTCTGGATTTTCTTTCAGTCGTTTCTCAAGCCGGGCCACCATTTCAGCCGGGTTGATGGGCGGTTGAGCAGCCATGCCATTATCAGAAACGACCGATTCCTGCGCGAATTTCCAGTGAACCAATTTGTAGGTCCCCGTTGAACCGCCCCCGACAAGAAAACCAAGAAAGATGACTGAAAGCCAGACTTTTCCTGTGGAGGCAGATTGCTTGCCTTTGCGTTTAAGTCGAGAGAGGGTGGATTTTTTAAACTGATCAAGACGATCCAGAATCTCCAGAAGCCGGTGTTCAAATTCCAGCTTCGTTCGTTCATAATCGGCGGCTGAAATTCTGGCTTGCTCATAATCGACTTCCAACTCAGAGAGAGAAGAAGCAATGGTCTGTCGTTCGATATTGAGATTGACCTGTTCTTCATCTTGAGAGGCGGCCTGACCGACAATCAGGGAAATGTCTGCGCGCCGAAAAAAAGGCAATATCAGGATGCCGATCACGATAGCCAGTAAAGATGTAATTAAAAAAGGAAACATCGACGGTCTCTCTTAATTCAATTGAAGCACTGTTGTCATTTTATATTGCGCCTGCATTGATGAAGCATTATTGCCCGTTTAGAAATTTGCTTCTGCATGGACGCCTACAAAATTTTGTATAAAACACAATATCCCAAAGTTATTTAAGGGACTGAAGCTCTGCTTCAATCCGTTTTCGCTGCTTCTCACTAATCGGCGCCATCGCTTCCGTTGTCGCCGATGGGGTCGCAAGAACAGATCTGGCGGACCACTTCTGAAGATTACGGGCTAAGATGATCCCGCCAATCGCCAAAAGAATGAAAGGGCCGCCCCATAACAAGAGATTCAAACCCCGGAATCTGGGTTTAAAGACAATGTAGTCTCCATATCGACTGACAAAATAGGCTCTGATTTCATCCGCCGTTTGTCCTTCAATGAGACGTTCACGAACAATGTCTCGCATCTGGATGGCGAGCGTTGCGTTCGACTCCCAGACCGATTCCGATTGACAGACAGCGCATCGAAGTGTCTTTGAAATCTCTTTAATTTTCTGCTGTAAGAGATCGTCGCTCATATTCAGAGGTGGAGGGACTTGAGAAGCAGGTTGCGAAAGGGCCGTATGGGTGTTGACAAACAGGGAGAATAAAAAAAGAATTACAACTAAAGAAGTCCGTCTCATGATAAAGAAACCGATTCATTCAGCAAGGGTTCAATCACACCTTTCACGAGATCAGAATAGACGTCTCCCAGAATAGGGCCGATTTGCTTGTGCCGGATGACGCCTTTTTGGTCAATCACGAAGGTTTCGGGCACGCCGTAAACGCCATAGTCAATTGAAATCTTTCCTTTCAAATCAACCATGTGCTCAAAGTTGTTTCCATGGCGATCAAGATAGGCCTTGGCGAGATCGTCTTTATCTTGATAGTTGACGCCATACATCACAAAATTGGGATTGTCTTCAAAACGTTTGTTGATTGCCAGAAGGAATTTATGTTCCAGCTTGCATTCCTGACACCAGGAGGCCCAGAAATTGAGGACGACCACTTTTCCGAGGTGATCGCTCAAAGTAATGTTTTCCGCTTTGTAAAGTGAAGGGGCGGTGATATCCGGCGCCGACTCACTGATGATGACAGGCGGCAATGCTGTCGGGTCTCCCCAAAGCCCTTGATAAAAAAGAGCAACCAAGCCAATCAACCCGCCCAGAAGAAATATATGCCATGTCTGAAAGGCTTTCATTTATCTCGTTGCTTGCGGGACGGTTGCTGAACCCTTTGGCAACAATTCCGTTGCCAGCACGGCGGCCGCACGTCTGCGGCGCACCCGTCTGAAGATATTCAAAAATGCGCCAAGGGCCATGATGCCCCCGCCATACCAAACCCAGAGAACAAGAGGATTGTGTAAAATCCGAACACGCGCCCACGTGCCGTCCGGCGCGACTTCTGGAATGGTAACAAAGAGATGTCCCATGTTGAGTTGATAGATGGCCGTCTCGGTGGTCGGTGTCTGAGAAACGGTGTAAAACCGCTTCTGGGGGTGCATCTGAGCAATGATTTCCCCACCCCGGTAAACATCCACAAGCGCCTCCTGCCCTTTCCAGTTTACCCCTTCGACAGCATAAAGGTTCGCCATACGGAACCGAAAATCTTTCAAAGTCACTTCTTCTCCGGGTTTCATGATCAGAATTTTCTCAGCTTGATACATCGATGAGAAGATGATACCGACGACCATGACCAGGACGCCGAGATGAATAATGATGCCTGAAATCCGCCGCGGATTGCCTCGATACGCAGAGAAAAATCCTTGAACACGGTTGACCTTTTCACGCTTGGCCCAGAAGGCGGAAATCTTGTTGAAATCGAGAAAAACAGCGGTTAACACAAAAAACACAACCCCCAATCCAGCCAGGGCATAGGGTTTTTGCACACCGAAAACATAAAAAACGGGAAGCACACAGGCTGCCACCAATAGAGGCGCGCCGAAGAGCTTCTTAATATTTTGAGAGGTCGATTTACGCCAGGGAATATAGGGGCCCACACCCATCAAAAAGACGAGGCCCAAGGCAACGGGCATGAAAACAGCGTTGTAATATGGGGCCCCGACGGAAACCTTTTGGAGCTCCATCACTTCCATCAAAAGGGGATAGAGCGTACCGACAAAAACAGTGGCCAATGCAACAAGAAAAAACAGGTTATTGAAGAGGAAGACCGACTCTCTCGAAACCATCGAATCCATACGGACGTTGCTTTTCAGTTTGGCAGATCGAAGAATAAGCGTGCCAAACGAGAGGAGCAACATAAAGGTGACGAAACCCAAGATAAAGACCCCTCTTCCAGGATCGGCGGCGAAGGAATGGACGGAAGAGAGAATGCCGCTTCGAACCAGGAAGGTTCCAATAAGAGAGAGTGAAAAGGCCAGAATGATCAAGAAGAGGTTCCAGACCTTGAACATCTTTCTTTTTTCCTGAACCATCGTGGAGTGAAGAAAGGCCGTTGCCACCAACCACGGCATGAACGCTGCATTTTCAACGGGGTCCCATCCCCAGTAGCCGCCCCAGCCCAGTTCGTAGTAGGCCCAGTAGCCGCCCATACCAATGCCAAGGGTCAGACTGAGCCAGGCAAAAACGGTCCAGCGCTGGGTTGCTTTGATCCATTCCTCCCCCAGACGACCGGAAAAAAGGGCCGCCATTGCAAAGGAAAAAGGGATTGAAAGGCCGACATAGCCGAGGTAGAGCAAGGGTGGATGAACAACCATGGCGGGGTCCTGCAAGAGCGGATTCAAATCTCTCCCGTCCAATGGCGCCGGGAAGCTCGTTTCAAAGGGATTCGACAGGAATAAAATGAGAAGCAGAAAACCATTTAAAACAATCGATTCGATAAAAATAAGATACGGCATCACGGCGGGCTGGGACTTCCAATGGATCACAACAGCCAACATGCAGTAAAGAGCAAGGATCCAGGCCCAGAGAAGAAGAGAGCCTTCATGCCCGCCCCAGAGACCTGCAACTTTATAAAAGATCGGCAACTTGCTGTTCGAGGTTGCAGCAATGTACTTGACTGCATAATTTTCGGTCAGATAGGAATAGACGAGCGTCGCCATCCCGAAGGTAATGAGGACAAATGTTGCAACCACTGACCGCCGTCCCACAACAACCCATGTTGCATTTCCAGTCTTGAGGCCCATGAGGGGGGTGACAACGCCGACAACCGACAAAATCAAGGCAGTAACAACGGCAAAGTGACCTAATTCAATAATCATTGATTGTTTCCTTTATACGCTCTAATTGCGAAAAGGGAGAAACAATGACGATTTCTCCCTTTTCGCAAAAATAAAATGGCATCCACTAATCGACCTGAAGTGTTTTCAGCAAGCCTTTTACCGGCATTTTAACGCCTGCTTTTTTCATTTCAAGCGGCATGTAATCTTCTTCATGCTTCGCCATGATCATCTGTGAATGAAAAACCTTGTCCTGATCCCAATACCCTTCAACCACAGCGCCTTTTCCTTCTTTAAAGAGATCTGGTGGAATCCCTTCAAATGTGACCGGAATCGTCTCTGCGCCATCCGTTAAGTCGAAGTTTATTTTTAATGTTTCCGGAATGACTTTCATGCTGGCCTGAACAACCATGCCGGCCACACGCATTTTCTTTCCATAACGATCGGCGTCCAATGTAACCACCTCAGAAGGGGTTACAAAGTAGACCAGATTTTCCCCGAAATTGCCGAAAGCCAGATAACCCAGACCCACCACGACAATCCCGATACTCCCGATAATCCCGAACTTTTTTCCAGACTTCACGCGCTTGCCTCCGGTTCGTAGACCTTCTCCTCTTTAATTGCAATATACAGCAACGAAACCTTTCTTTCCATATAAAACAAGAAGAACGCAAGCGGAAGGAGAGAGAAGAGATAGGCGGATGTGATGAATCCATAGTTTGGCACAAGGGCTATTTCGTCGGCATTCAGAACCTTTTTTGTCTCATCCCACTTTCCAAGTATGACCACTGTTTTCAATTCACGCAATGTTTCCTCGTCATCATTCGCAAGTTGGACAGCCACTTTTTCCCCATCCCCTGAAAGATCGAATCGCGTCACGCGGCCCATCTCTCCCCGGACCAGAGTCCCGGGTGAGACCATTCCGAGAAGTCGGATGGATGTATTTGGTTGCGTGGATAGAAGCTGCGAGGGGGAAATCGTCCGGACATCACGGTTGTAGCGCGAAAGCCCGAGAAAACCAATGCATCCGAATAGAATGATCAGAATCGCCCACCGGAGGTAGAAGGATTTCATTCAGCGTCTCTCCTGCAGAAACTCACAGATGGACCTTGCTCAGCAGCCGTCCCTGTTTTGCCTCAAGGAGGCGTTCCAGGTAGAGCATCTGCGTCCGGACCATGAGCATATAGGTAAATAAGAGAGAGACTCCCACCGACATCAGGGTAAAGGGAACCAGCATGTCGGGCGCGATGCTGACGCCCCGCGTGGAGACGGACAGCGGTTGATGCAGCGAACGCCACCATTCAACAGAAAAATGAACGATCGGCAAATCAATAAACCCGATAATGGCCAGAATGGCCGCAAAAGACGCTTCTTTTTCCTTGTCTTCTAGAAATGTCCGCAACATCAAATAGCCCACGAGCGTCAAAAAGAGAATGGCAAAGGAGGTCAGGCGCGGGTCCCAGGCCCACCAGACATTCCACGTTGGTTTTCCCCAGATAGAGCCCGTAAGCAATCCGCCCGCCGTAAAAAAGAGGGCCAGTCCGGCCGCGGCATGCGCCGCGTTGTCCACAATCGCATTCCGCTTCCAGAGGAACCAGATGCTGCAGATAAATAGAACCAGGTAGGCAAACATGGCCGTTTGAACGAAGGGCACATGAACATACATGATCCGGACCACTTCCCCCTGATAGTAGTCAGGCGAGGATGACACCAATGCCGTGTAGAGCCCTGCGGCAATCAGGATGACCGAAGCGCCGCCAAACCATTTTTCATATTTTCGAAGCCAGCCGATAAAACGCGTTGCCGTCATGATTTACCCACAAACATCCAAAATACCCTTAATAATCAAGAATAAATTCAAAAACCCAGAAACTGACCACGACGAATATTACATCGAACACAACCAGCAGTTCAATCCAGTGCTGGTAAATAGAAAAAGCATCCCCACTGAGCGCGCCCCGTGTGGCCTCCACTGCCGCAATAAAAATGGGCACCGACAAGGGCAGCAATAAAATCGGGAACATCACTTCACGGGCGCGAATCTGAACCGTTAATGCTGAAAATAAGGTCCCAAGCGCAGAAAGACCAATGGTTGCAACAGTGAAAATGAGAAGCAGTTCTGGAAACTTATCAAAGATGTCCAGGTTGAAAAAAAGAATGAACAGGGGAAACAAGAAGGTTTCGACGGCCAGAAGAAAAAGAAGGTTGCCTGCAAATTTGCCGAGGTAAATCGCTCCTTTCGGAATCGCGAGGGTTTGGAAATATTCCATGCAGTCGTTGTTCACCTCGCTTAAGAATGATTTTCCGAGTCCAATAATGGCCGTAAAACCAAACGCGACCCAGATAATGCCGGGAATGATCTCCGTGATTGTTTCGGGGTCGAGGGTAAAGCTGAAGCTGAAAATCAGGATGACGTTCAACGCAAAGAAAAACATCGAAGAGATGTTTTCCCGGTTGCGGTATTCGCTCAGGAGATCTTTCCAGACAATCCATCGGATGACATTAAAAAAGGGCATCGGCTTCCAACATCTCTTTAACCGAAATTTCCTCTAATACAGAACGATGAAGCACCCCTACCCGGTGTGCGACTTCCGCCGTTTTAGGCCGTTCATGGGTGGTCATTAATATGGCGGTTCCTTCCTTGAGAAAATCTTTAATGCAGTCGTTGATCATGGTGACACCGCGTTCATCGAGCGAGGCATAGGCCTCGTCGAGAAGCAGGACTTTCGGACGAATCAGAAGCGCTTTGGCAATGGAAAGCCGCTTTTTCATGCCGGCGGAAAGATTGCGGCTTCGCAGGTTCCAGAAAGGACCGATACCGACCCGGTCGAGCGCTTTTTTGATTTCCAGATCGCCCGGATTCCACCCACGTATACCGATGGCGAACTGAATGTTTTCCTTAACGCTCAGGTCATCATAAAGGTAGGAACCATGACCGATCATAAAAAGAGATTCCCGAACGCTTGCCCGTTCCTTCGATCCATCGATGCCCAGTATCTCAAACCGGCCTGAAGAGGGGCGGTGCAACGTGGCAAAGATACGCAAAAGCGTGGTCTTCCCAGCCCCGTTCGGCCCGAAAAGGGCGTAGCATTCGCCCGATTTTACCTCCATGGAAACGTCGTTCAAGACTTGATAATGATGGAATGATTTGGAGAGCGAGAGACCGCGTATTGCCGAAGTATCTGAAGAAATAACAATCCCTCTTTGATGAGGATGAAAAGCGCGAAATATTATCATGCAGTCTGTAGAGGGTCAAGCACGGTTCCCCCTCTCTTGAGGTAGACTTAGTGACTAGAGAATTAAGGCTTTATTCGAATATAGTGGCATCTTGTGTTTGGCCGCTTTAAAATAAGTTCCTCACTTTTGACCCGATGACAGGATAATCCGATCAAACGACTTGCCCTCTTCTCTTCAGCCTTTTTATTGCTTTGCTGTCTTGTTGCTCCCGTTCATATTTTTGCCCAAACGCCTTCAGGAATGACGGAAAGAGAACTCTCTGATGAAGGAAGACGTTTGATGGATATCGGAGACCTGGACGCCGCGATTGAAATGTTCCAAAGCATTCTCTCGGTCAATCCGTCCGAACCCACTTCCCATCTCAACCTTGGCATCATCTACACCCGGAAGCGGCAGATGAATGACGCCATCGCTTCATTTGAAGAGGCCATTGCGCTCGACCCGAATCTCATTCAAGGACATTTTCTGCTCGGACAGGTGTACGCGGCAACAGGGCAGCGGGAAAAGGCTGAGCGAACATTCAAAGAAGCCATCGAGATTTCGCCTGAAAACCCCGGCGGGCATCATCTTCTCGGACTTTTGTATCAATCCCGGGGCCTTGTTCAAAAAGCCATTGAATCATTTAAAAAAGTCGTCTCATTGAGAAGCGATGGACGAGAGGTTCAGCAGGCAAAAGCACGCTTGGAAGGTTTTAAAAAAGAAGCGGACGTCCGCATTGAGAAGGGGCTTCAGGAATTAAAAAACGGCAATAGAGATGTGGCGAAAAAGTTGTTTAAAGAAGCGCTCAATTTCGACCCTGACAATGCCGTCGTGCTTTTCTATCTGGGCACCCTCTCTGCCCAGAAAAAAGAATTGGACGATGCCGTTCAATTTTTCAAAGAAGCCCTTGAAAAAGAAAGAGAATACTACCTGGTCCGTCTCCATCTTGCGGAAACATATGAAAAACAGGGCGACACGGGAAAAGCGATCAAACAATACCAGGCCGTGCTGGATGACATTCCTGATCTAAAAC
>JBHHWW010000055.1:0-10691 GCA_046756725.1 Nitrospiria bacterium
ATTCTTCTTCCTTCTCTTGGCATACAGAAGACGCTCCATCTTGCGATCATGATCAATGCCTTGCTGGCATTGGCGCTCTGGTTTTTTCTCGCACAGGGTGAATCAATCAAAAAGTCTGTTTCCTTGGAGAGACGATTGTTTGCAAGCGGTGGTGTCCTTTCTTTTTTTCTGGTGATGACCTTTTCAGCGCCGACTTGGGACCCTCTGGCGATGTCGAGTGATTTATTCGGTCAGGAGAGGCCCATTCATCTTCTTTACTATGAAGAGGGTATTTCTGCGACAGTGACGGTGGTGCAGCACCAGACACTTCAAAAAATCCCCCATCTGACGCTGGCCATCGATGGAAAACCCAATGCTTCGACCACAGGCGATATGAAGACACAACTGTTGGTTGCTCACTTGCCGATGCTTCTGGCAAAGCAGGAGGCCAAAGAGGTCTTGTTAATCGGACATGGCAGCGGTATCACAACGGGATCGATGGCAACACATCCGATCACTGAATTGATCACCCTGGAGCTTGAACCTGCGGTGATTGAAGGGGCCCGTTTTTTTGATCCCTTCAACGGAAAAATTTTGGATGATCCTCGAGTGACATTGGAAGAAGACGATGCCAGAAATTATCTCCTCCGGACAGACAAACAGTTCGATGTCATTGTTTCAGAACCTTCTCATCCCTGGCGGAGCGGGTCGGCCAAATTGTTTACAAGGGAATTTTTTCAGATCGGGAAGGACCATCTACGAACCGGCGGCATTTTTTCCCAGTGGATTCATTTTTACGGCATCCGTGCAACGGAGCTGAAATCCGTTATTAAAACCTTCCACACCGTTTTCGATCAAGTCATGATTTTTTATACCGATGCAGGCGATTTAATCATGCTTGGCTCTGAGATACCGTTTCAGATTGACCGGACTGAAATCACCCGCAGAATGAAAGAGAGATCTGTGGCAAAAGATCTGTCACGAGCGGGCGTTTATTCCATTTACGACCTCTGGTCCCATTTCCTACTCGGACCGAATGAGATTGATCGCTATGTTGGCGATGCCGTTTTGAACACAGATGATTTTACGCTGGTGGAGTTTCAAACACCAAAGTCACTCTTTGAAGATACAATTTCAATCCATATTGCAGAGATGAAAGGGGCGGCTTCGACAGGAGGCGATTATCTCTTCGGCCCTGATGAACCAGCCTCTGTGCGCGCAAAAGGCGATTATGAGATCGCAAAGAGTTTCTTCCGGGTAGATAAAATGGAAGAGGCTGGAATATTTGTTCAACGGGGGTTTCGTCTTCAGACAATGGCGGAGGGGGATTGGGTTTTGGGACGCTTGCTCTTGAAAGAAGGTGATCGACAAGGGGCAGAAGCCGCCTGGTTGAGGGGTCTGGATAAGGACCCTGCGCATCAGGAAATTCTTTTAAGTCTGGGGAAGTTTTTTTATACCCAAGGGGCATTTAAAAAGGCGGCGACCTATCTTGAGAAAATTGAAGTGGGAACGCCCGTCGCTTTAAAAGCGGCGTATTATCAGGGCGTCAGCCTTTATTTTAAGGGAGACTATGAAGCCGCACTGGAGGCGCTTCAATTAGGGGCCCTCTTTTCCGAGCCCTTCGTCTATTATTACCAAAAGCAGGCCCATGAGAAACTGGGCCATGAAAAAGCTTCAAAAGCGGCCATGGCAAAATTTATTATGAGCCTCGATGAATGGCGAAGGGAACTGGAACTCACTCCGAAAAAATACAAAGCCCTTCCCTACCTGAAAGCAGTTGAATGGCGTCGGGAAGTTGGCATTCAGATTCCGGAAGAGGAGCGGATGGCGCTTTTGTTTGAACGGGTTGTAGGGACGCCTCTCAACCATCTTTACAGTGGCGCTGGTTTATACTTATTAAAGCACTTTGATGGCGCAGCCAAAGAATTGGAACAAGGTATTCAGAAGCTGGGGCGTCAAGCCTCCGGGAGTCTCCTGAACTATTATCTTGGACTTACTTATCAAAAACTGGGGGTTCGGGAAAAATCAAATACTGCATTCAAGTCTTTTATTAAACGAAATTCCCTGTCAAAAAATGACATCCGTGTCGTTGAGGCGCGAAGATATGTCCCGGTCTTAAATTAAGGCCCGGGCGTCTTCCCTCTGATGGTTTGAACTGACTTTACCCAAGAATCATCTTCGGGTAGTATTAATACATCCTTTTCTAAATACTCACAAAAGATATGTGGAGGGAAGAACAATGGTTGATTTTTCACCGGGTCTTGCAGGCGTTCCTGCCGCACAATCGAAGGTTAGCTCGCTTGATGGGACTATCGGTCTTCTTGAATACAGAGGTATCCGGATAGAAACGCTGGCTGCGCAGAGTAACTTTATAGAAACAGCTTATCTTCTCTTATTTGGCAATCTGCCAACACCCACAGAACTTGATAAATTTGATCGGGATCTTCGCCTGCACCGTCGGATTAAATATAGAATTGTTGACTTAATCAAGTGTCTTCCGGAATCCGGCCACCCGATGGATGCACTTCAAGCCGCAGTGGCCGCACTCGGTATGTTCTATCCTGACAAGGATGTCTTAGATCCCGAGATACAATATCTTTCTGCGGTTCGTCTGATTGCCAAACTTCCGACCATCATCGCGGCATATGCCCGACTCAGACGCGGAGATGACCATATTCAACCTCAGGACGACCTTTCACATGCGGAGAATTTTCTTTATATGCTAACAGGCAAGGCACCTGACAAGGCGATGGCAAAAATACTGGATACCTCCCTCATTCTTCACGCCGAACACACCATGAATGCCTCGACTTTCAGCGGTTTGGTTACTGCCTCGACGCTTTCAAATCCATATACGGTTGTTTCATCTGCGATTGGTACTTTGATGGGGCCGTTACATGGTGGAGCAAATGAGCGGGTTCTAACCATGCTTTCCAAAATTGGACCCCTTGAAAATATACGTCCCTATATTGAGAAAAAAATCCACTCCAAAGAAAAAATCATGGGGTTCGGTCACCGGGAGTACAAAGTAAAAGACCCTCGTGCAAAAATCTTACAGCAGCTTGCAAAGGAACTCTTTAAACATCTTGGGAAATCTCCACTCTATGAAATTGCCGTCGAAGTAGAAAAGGTTTGTGAAGAACATTTCGCTTCAAAACAGATCTATGCCAATGTCGATTTTTATTCTGGCATTCTTTACCAGAAAATGGGCATCGAAACCGATTTCTTCACACCTATTTTTGCGATGTCGCGTGTCGCAGGTTGGTTGGCGCATGCGATAGAACAAGTCAAGAATAATCATATCTTCCGTCCAAAGGAAATCTATGTAGGGGAACATGGACGCATGTATGTCCCTTTTTCAGAACGAAATGGCGGGGCTTGCCTTCTCTCGGAATCCCCCTTGAAATGATCGTCAGAATACAAGGAGCCACTTCATCCCGTCACTGACATTGAAAAGGTTCTGGAAAGGTGGACAATTGTCAGGGCGTAGTTGACGGAAACATTGTAGCGAGTGAGTGCACGGAAATTTTCAAAGAGCGCCAGCAAGGCCTGTTCGCCTGGCTTGGGTTCATAAAAGGCAAATGAAACCAAATCATTCCCTTTGGCCGGCGGCGGTATTTCAATGCCCATCTCCATCGCTTTAACGACAGGCATTGTTTTTCTAAAGCCTCTTTTGAGGGCCGATTGCACTTCGGCTGAATCACGCATGATCCGGGCGGGGAGATAGGTTAACTGACCCGGTTTCCAACCAAATGTCTTGAGGTAATTGGCAACACTCGCGAAGATATCCCCTTTCGATTGCCACAGGTCCCGTTTTCCGTCTCCGTCAAAATCCACAGAATAACGTAGAAAGCTTGAAGGAATAAATTGAGGTACGCCGAAGGCACCCGCATAAGAACTTTTAATGGAAAACGGGTCCAGGTTTTCTTCCCGGCAGAGACGAAGAAATGCAATAATTTCTGCACGATAAAAGGCTTCCCGTCTGGGGTAGAGGAAATAAGCCGTATTCAATATATCGAAGGCCCTGTATTTTTCGATACCCGGCTTGCCAAATCGTGTTTCTACGCCCAGAATGCTTGATATCACTTCGTGTTCCACGCCATAGGCCGCTTCTATTTTTTTCAATAAGACTTTGTTTTTATTTATAAATTTATGTCCGCCTTCAAACATGTTCTTTTTAAGGAAAATCTTCCGGTATTTGTAGAAAGGTAGGCTTTCAGAAGGGCGATTAAATTTATGAATAATTTCTCCCTGGAAAACCACGCGTTTGAAAAGAGTCTCTAAGTCCTTCGGTTCAAATGTATATTTTTTTGCCAATTCCTTGAGGAGGGCCTGGTATTTAGGATGATTTAATGGAATCCTGTTAGATGGTTCTGAAGATCGTTCGGAAACGGTAGCAGCCAGAAGATTAAGAGAAGGAACACTCATTGATAAGAATCCTCCAATGCCAACAATACGGGGAATAAACTGCTTGATAAATATGCGGCGGTTTTCCATACGGCTCCTCTTTTTGAAGAGATTGAAATAAATTCAATCTAAAATATTAGATGATTTTTCTGTCTGGGAAAAGGGTGACGATATTTTCTACTGGAAGATCATACCCAATTTTATGAACCTCGGCAAGGCACTAAACTGTCTTTTGGGTTTGCCGGGTAGATTCTTATGCCTGCTATTTCCAGCATACATTTTTTATGAACATGAATATACAGTCTCATTGAGATGGGTATTTCTGACGTAGTTTACCTAGATGCTGCATCGGCATATAATAAAAATTATGAAGCTGGGGCAGTTTGAAATCTATCCGATGACAGACGGTACGCTCCGTCTAGACGGCGGTGCGATGTTCGGCGTCGTCCCGAAAACACTCTGGGAAAAACATCATCCTGCCGACAAACAGAACCGGATTCGACTCGAACTGGGTGTGCTTTTGATCAAAGCCCACGGTTCTTATGTGTTGGTCGATACCGGCATCGGAAATAAAATAAGTCCTAAATTTACAAGTATTTATTCCGTTGAACGTCATCCATCTATTGAAGAATCCCTTTCGAAGTACAACCTGATTGCCTCCGATATCGGACTTGTGATCAATACGCACTTCCATTTTGATCATGCCGGCGGAAATACGCGACGGAATGAAAAAGGTCAGATTCATCCGACCTTTCCAAAGGCCTCTTATTTTATACAAAAGGGAGAATGGGAGGCGGCCAACAGTCCAAATGAAAGGACGCAGGGAAGCTACCTCCTTGAGAATTATGAAGTGCTTCCGAAGAAAGGACGTCTAAACCTCCTGAAGGGAGACGCTGAAATTCTGAAGGGCATTTCTGTCATTCGCACCCCCGGACACACGGTCCACCATCAGGCGATTTATATAGAATCGGACGGCGAGAAAGCCGTTTTTCTGGGAGATCTCATCCCGACCGCAACGCATCTTCCACTCCCTTACATCATGGGCTACGACCTTTTCCCTCTGACCACCCTTGAAACAAAACGAAAGCTGCTGGCTCAGGCTTTTGAAGAACATTGGCTATTGATCTTTCAACACGATCCAAAGGTACGTATGGGCTATCTCAAGTGGGCCCAGGACCGGTATCGTTTGGACGAGGTGCATGATGCGGCGGTTTTATCCTAAGGAACCCTTTCCAGCGCGGCGACGTGTCTTGCTTGCCAAAATCGGACTCGATGGTCACGACCGTGGAATCAAAGTGGTGGCGCGCTCCCTTCGAGATGCTGGTTTCGAGGTCCTTTACCTCGGCCTTCACAATACGCCGGCCGAAATTATCGCTTCTGCCATCCAGGAAGATGTAGATGCGATCGGCCTTTCTATTCACTCCGCAGCACACATGACCCTTTTTGAGGCGGTTCTCAAGGGACTCAAAAAGGAAGGAGCGGAGGACATTCCCTTTTTTGGAGGCGGGATCATTCCTGATAATGATATTGATGTACTTAAAAAAATGGGCGTACGGAAAATTTTTACGCCCGGAACCACGATGGAAGAAATTGTCAATTTTGTCAGGGAAATAACAAAAGTCTAGGGCAAGGAGTTGCCATGCGTCCTGTTTATATGATCGGCGGTGGAATCACCAAGTTTAAAAAAGCCAATCCAGAAATGGACTTTCGATATATGGTCAAGGCGGCTTTTGATATTGCCCTTGAGACATTGCCGAAACTGACACTGGATATGATTGATGGCAGCGTCGGTTCCTATTTCTCGGATCACTTCACGCGGCAGCTCAAGGCGGCCAGCATGGTTCAGGATTATCTCGGTCTTTGTCCCAAGCCCTCGAGGCGCGTTGAGGGTGGCGGCGCAACGGGTGGTCTTTGTTTTCAGAGCGCCTGGGAGTCGGTTGCATCGGGTCGAATGGATATCTGTCTGGCTTTTGGTTTTGAGACGATGTCGCGTGTGAATACATGGAAAGGCAATGAGTTTATCGCTCTGGCTTCCGACACCAATTTTGATTATCCGGTTGGCGGTTTCTACAGCGGCTATTACGCGATGATGGTGCAGCGCCACATGTATGAATTTGGGACGACACCGGAGCAGATGGCGATGGTCTCGATCAAGAATCACGCCAATGCGCTCTACAACCCCTATGCGCAAAGTCCGAAAAAATTGACGGTTGAAGCGGTTCGAAGTGCCAGGATGGTTGCAACGCCCCTGACCATGCTTGATATTTGTACGATGTCGGATGGGGCTGCCGTGGCGATTTTGGCTTCGGAGGAGATGTCCAAGAAACTCTGTTCAAATCCCGTCAAGATTGCTGGAATTGGAAGCGGGACCGATGCGATGCGTATGGCGGATCGGCCGCATGGAGAGGTGCTTTTGCTGCCACATGAGAATGCGAAAGACTATAAAGACTTAAAATATCCAGGGGTCCATTCCTTCAGAGGAGGACGCATGGCTGCGAAGCTGGCTTATGAGATGGCAGGCGTTCAGGTGCCAAGCGAAGCTCTTGATTTTATTGAGTTGCATGATGCTTACACATCGTCTGAAATACAGACCTATGAAGATTTGGGGCTTTGCAAGTATGGCGAGGGCGGACAGTTTGTTGAGACGGGGAGCCCCTTTCTTAAAGGAATAGATTATGGTTTTCCACTCCCTTTACAGGGAGAGATGCCTGTAAATCCAAGCGGAGGGCTTTTGGCCTGTGGGCACCCGGTCGGCGCTACCGGGCTGATGCAGGCCGTTTTTGCTTTCTGGCAACTTCAAGGGACAATCGAAAGACATCTCGGAAGTGACCGTCTTCAAATCAAAAATGCGAGACGGGGACTGATTCACAGCCATGCGGGAACCGGAACCTATATTACCGTGAGTATCTTGGAGCAGCCTTAGAATGGGATCCGTAGTAAATCGGCGGACCCTGTTACGGCGTTATTCTTTGAATCAACATCGAACTGGAGTGTTGGAATATGAAAGGCCACGCTGCCATTCTGATATTCAGCGAAGGCCTGTGTCGTTCTGGCGAGGCCGTACAATGTCCCGATGATGACACCCGCTGCGGCACCGATACGAATATCTTCGTAGTGATCGCTTGGTTTTTCTCTAAAGGCAAGGAAAGCGGCGCCGATTAATGCCCCGGTAAGACCCCCGTAAAAACTGTTTTCAAGAACCTCCCGTGTACCACCCGTGTTACGGGCCTTGGCCTGTGCTGGAATAATGACTGAGGCCATTAGTGTTAGGAGAAGAACGACAACATACTTTTTCATGACCAACCCCTTTTAGTTAGTTCTTAGTCTATATAAGCAATTAACAAAACGAAGAGATGCTACATGAAGAAATTCTAGAAAGCAAGGACGTAGATGGGATATTTGAATCAAGGAAAACGTCCTATAACTTCTAAAATAATGTCTGTGCCAGATTTAATCATCGATAGTTTTGAGCCCAATGGCGTTTGAGGAAAGAGGGTGTTTAAAAAAATAGGGCTAAGAAATCTGTCCACTTTTACCAGGCCGGTCCACTACTTTACTGACGCAAAATTTGAACACCCGCAATCGTAGGTCAAAAAAAGAGGGGTTTGTTAGGCCCCTCTTTTTTGTCTTAACGCGTGAGATTTTATGCTGTTTTGAGTGGAATCTGCCGCACTGAGACGGGCGTTTCTTCTGTTTTTGGGAGGGTAATAGTCAGAATGCCCTTCTCAAAAGTGGCCGATGTTTTTCCTTCATCGATTCCTGTCGGCAGCGAGATGTTTCTTTGAAAAGTACCATAGGAACGTTCCAGGCGGCAGATATTTTCCTTTTCGTCTTTCAGTTCAGTTCTCTTCTCCCCTTTAATGGTTAGTATCTCTTCCCTGAGTGACACATCAACATCCTTTTCGTCGACCCCTGGAAGTTCAAGTGAGACTTTAATCTCTTTGTCGTTTTCCACGATGTTAAGCGGTGGATTGAAAATATCCGCCTTTTTCTTAAAATCTCGGCTTAAGTCATCAAAAATAGAATCGACTTGGGATGAGAGAGTCGTGAAAAACGGGTCTATTGCTCTCAGATTAAATGGACTGATGCTTCTTGAAAAAGTTTTTGGAACCAGGGTTCTGATTGTCATTGTCTTCTCCTCTTTTTTTGTAATGGTTAATTTGTTTTCATCTGGAGAGGCCTCTCTTGACAATAAAGTAAGATCTATTTTTTGTTTTTCAAGGGTTGGCAGGAGAGTTTTTATTTTTTTGGCGGGAATGGACGATTCGGGCAATAAGCAGGCTTGTGGCAAAGAGAACCATCGAAACCATTATCTGTTGCTTATTAAAAATACGTGAAGCCTGAAAATCAGAAAAATGGGTTAGAAATTCCTCAATGCTCAATGATGCTCCAAAGCTGACGAAAGTCACCAGCCCCGGGATTATTCCGATAAACGTCGCCAGTGTATATTCCTTCCAGCGAACCCCAACCGCGCCACAGGCATAGTTTACAAGATCAAAAGGGAGATAAATCAGACGCATTGTCAACACAGCCATGAAATGATTTTCATTTATTTTTTTTTGCCACGGAGCAAAAAACTGCATCTTATAACTATTGAGAAAATCATGTCCTAGAAATAATCCAATGGCGTAAGCCAGGAGGGCGGACAAATTTTCTCCAATTACCGTAAAAATAATCCCTCCCCACAAGCCAAACAGGGCACCTGATAACATGGTCAAAAAAGCCGCAGGAAAGAAAATAATCGGTCGTAAAATGTAGATCACGATGTATACTATCGGACCATATTCTGTTTTGGTAACCATGGCATGTAGATCTTGTAAAAAAACAGCCGTATTGTAGCCTTTTTCATTTGTTTTTATATAAAATGCGATAAGAATGCCCACCCAGATAAGCGTGGCGATTTGTTTTGCTACTTTCCGATATTGCATTGGCGAAGATCCCTTCTCTAATATTCCGAAATAAAAAATAGAAAACATTGTATATCAACAGGAAGCAGATGTCTGATAAAGTTCATGCGGATAGGTACATGCGAACAAGTAACGGATAAATAGGAACCGGCTTAGAGTCTTTGTCACGAACAGAGAAAATGAAGTCTCACAAAAAAAATATTCAGATCCAGGTCGATCATATTGATCCATTGGGGCAAGGTGTTTATAAAAAAGACGGCACCGTCATCTTTACGGGGAAAACCCTACCGGGTGAATGTTGCACAGTTCGACTTGAGAAATCCAAAAAAGGCGTACATTTTGCGAAACTCCTTTCCATTGAAAAGTCAGCGGAAACGCGGGTTACACCTGAGTGTTCCCACTTTGATGAATGTCCGGGCTGCGATTATCTACATACCGACTATGAAACTGAATTGGCTTTCAAGAAGCAGGCACTCAAAAAATATTTTCAGCATGTTGATTTTGATATAGACCAGCTTGATCTTGTCAAAGCACCTGAAAGGCTGCATTACCGAAACAGGATTCAATTGCATTACAGGCAGCAGAAAATAGGGCTGGTTAACGGATTGATCAATGAAATTATTGAGATTCCTCAGTGCCAAATGATCAAAGAAGAACTTCGCTCTTCTCTCGACGCGCTTTACAACGATCCATCCTGGAAAAATAACCCCCGAAAAACAGGGCATTGCGAACTCTATTTTCACGATGACACCTTGCATGTCACATGGGACAAACCCTATGCCTACGGTGGTTTTTCACAAGTTTATGAAGAAATGAATACCGTTCTCAGAGACACAATCTCACGATATTTAAACGGTGTGTCGATTGTGTCTGTACTGGATTTGTTTTCAGGAAATGGCAACCTTTCTGAAGAAATTGTGAAAAATCATGTGGCAAAAAGGGTTCTCGTAGACACCTCACTGAAAAACAAACCACCCCATTTTATCAGACATGATCTTTATAGAGAAGGTTCTTTAAACAGTTTTTCACGTAAATTCGGTGATAAGAAATTTGACTTGCTACTGCTTGATCCTCCCAGAAAAGGGTTTTCCACCCTAAAAAATTGGGTCAAAAAATACAATCCAGAGAGAGTCATCTATGTCAGTTGCCATCCGGGGACGCTGGCGCGGGATTTGGGAAGGCTTGACGGAAAATTCAAGATCATTCGCTTAGCGCTCATCGATCTCTTTCCTGGCACGCGTCATTTCGAAACAGTCGCCCATATTTATTTTCCAGACCAACGGAAATACCGGAAAATAAATGGCTCAACTTGACGGCGTTAAAACGATCCCATATCTTGCTCGAAGGTGTTGGCTGCACTGTTTTCTATTTTTGGATTTTATTGCGAAGTGAGAGCTC
>JBHHWW010000056.1:0-10544 GCA_046756725.1 Nitrospiria bacterium
CTCAGAGATTCAAGGGGCTTTTATTGTAGTCTACAGTCTCGTTTTGGCCAACACGCTTCAAATGGCAAAAGAAAAGCGCCTATGAAAAGCGCCTACTTTCGAGACATATTGGCTCCCCGGGCCGGGCTCGAACCAGCGACAAGTCGGTTAACAGCCGACTGCTCTGCCAACTGAGCTACCGGGGAATTTGTGCGATATTATCGTTCCAATCCTTGAAAGTCAAGAATTGAACCACTCAATTAAAGAAGGTCTTTTTGATATTACGTCTGTTTTCCTAGATTAAAAAGAGACGCCACTAAAAAACGCCTGTCCCTATTGCATTTCTGACTGGCAACCAATTATCATGTCGCCACTCAAATTTCAGGAACAAAGCCAAGACGTCAACGAACGAAAGGATGAATATGTTTCTCGGTTCTATGGTCGCCATCGTCACCCCTTTCAAAAATGGAAAGGTGGATGAGAAGGCCTTTGGCGAGCTGATCGAATTTCACATCACCTCCGGAACCAAAGGAATCGTCCCGTGCGGAACAACCGGGGAATCGGCCACATTATCTAACGCTGAACACCATCGTGTAATCGAGATGGCTGTTGAAATGGCAAATGGTTATGTCACTGTCCTTGCTGGAACAGGGTCAAACAATACAGTCGAAGCAATCGATTTTACCCGTCAGGCAAAATCAGCCGGTGCGGATGGGGCTCTTTTGATAACACCCTATTACAACAAACCGACGCAAGAAGGACTCTATCAGCATTTCAAAGCCATCTCTGAAGCCGTTGACATACCCATTGTCCTCTATAATATTCCGGGTCGCACTGGCATCAACATGCTCCCGACAACTGTCGCCCGACTCTTGGCATTCGACAATATCGTTGGAATGAAGGAAGGTTCCGGCTCCATCCAACAAATTGCGGATTTAATCCACCTCTGCGGAAAACGTTTAACCGTCCTCTCCGGAGACGATGCCATGACGCTCCCCCTGATGGCGCTCGGCGGAAAAGGCGTCATTTCAGTAACGGCCAATATTGCACCCCTGCACATGGCAAAAATGGTCGATGCCGCCGCGCGCGGAGACATTTCCTCTGCGCAAACATGGCACAACAAGCTTTATCCACTTCACAAGATCCTCTTCGTAGAAACAAATCCGATTCCCGTAAAAGCCGCTCTTTCTATGATGGGAAAATGCAGTGATGAAATTCGATTGCCCCTCTTTTCCCTCTCTAAGGAAAACAGACAGATTCTGCAAAAAACGTTGATCGATTACGGTCTTATTCAAACCTCTTCATCATCATGATCGATTGAACATCACAACAATTTCAAAGGAGAAGTCATGGACTTAGAAGCGAAAAAAACGGCTTTACGGATGATTCCATATGGGCTCTATATTTTAACAGGAGAGACAGCGGATGGGCGTGTCGCAGCGGCCACCATCAATTGGGTCACCCAGACTGCCTTTGCTCCGCCTCTCATCGTTGCCGGCGTTAAGGCAGACTCAGGCGCTTATCAAATCATCAAAGAAGCGAAAACCTTTGCGCTCAACATTCTTGGAAAAAATCAGAAAGCAGCCGCCTATGCTTTTTTTAAACCCGTTTCAAAAGAAGACGGCAAACTCAACGGAGAACCCTATCGTTCAGGAAGTACAGGCTCACCCATTCTGGAAAGTGCCCCAGCCTACATCGAATGCAAACTGGTTGAAACAGTAGAAAAAGGAGACCATGCCATCTTCGTCGGCGAAGTGGTCGATGCCGGGATTCCAAGTCCTCTCGAAGGTCGCGCCGATGATGTGACCCTCACTTTGAAAGACCTGGGGGAAAAAGTTTTTTACGGGGGTTAAATGAAGATCATCGTTTCAGGCGCTGCCGGTCGAATGGGTCGCGCCATTTTGGAAAATCTATATCAGACAGAAGGACTTTCGCTCGGGGCTGCGTTAGAAAAAAAAGACCATCCCCTCCTCGGCAATGATGCAGGTGCATTAATTGGCATTGGGTCTTGGGGTGTCATGGTTGCCGATCAGAGTGGAAATCAGTCTCTCAAAGGAGATGTTATCATCGATTTCACTTATCCCGAGGCAACACTCTCTCTGGTTCAAAAGGCCTGCTCGAAACAAACACCAATGGTCATCGGAACAACCGGATTTACAAAAGAGGATGAAGAGACATTCAAGGAAGCCGCAATAAAAATACCCATTGTCCTCTCTCCCAATATGAGTATCGGTGTAAATGTGATGTACAAGCTGATTGCCGACGCATCACAAGCCCTGGATGATTCCTACGATATCGAAATCTCTGAAATCCACCATCGACACAAAAAAGATGCACCCAGCGGAACGGCGCTTCGCATGGGCACGGTCTTGGCTGCCGCACGGGGAAAATCGCTCCACCAGGTGGGCCGTTTCTCACGTGAAGGCACCATCGGCCCCCGTCCAAAAGAAGAGATCGGCATCCAGACACTTCGGGGAGGCGATGTCGTCGGAGAACATACGGTTATTTTTGCCGGCCCGGGAGAACGGATTGAAGTGACACACCGTGCCCACAGCCGGAATAATTTTGCCCGTGGAGCCCTCCTGGCCGCCCAATGGATCGTTAATCAACCGCCAGGACTTTACGATATGATGAATGTTCTGGGCCTCAAAGAAGGTCCTGTCTAAAAATAAATCTCTACCGACCCGAATCAAACCAGATCAACTTTATCAAACTAGAAAAAAGGAGTTTTTTGTGAACAAGATCAATGTGCAACCTGCTCACCGGATAAAAAATTTACCGCCCTACCTTTTTGCAGCAATTGACAAGATGAAACAAGCCGCGATTAATCAAGGGAAAGATATTATCAACCTGGGTGTTGGTGATCCTGATCTTCCGACACCGGCACCCATTATTGAATCGCTTCAAAAGGCCGCAACCAACCCGAAACACCATCAATATCCTTCCTATGTCGGCATGCTTTCTTTTCGTGAAGCCGTGGCCTCTTGGTATGAAAAGCAGTTTCAGGCAAAGCTGGACCCGGCAAGCGAGATCCTCTCCCTCATCGGCTCCAAGGAAGGAGTCGGGCACTTACCCCTCGCTTTGATCAATCCTGGAGACATCGCCCTCATGACCTGTCCGGGTTACCCGGTTTACGAAGCAGGCACCCTTTTTGCCGGAGGGACATCATACTTTGTCCCGCTTAAAGAAGAGAATAATTATCTCCCGGATCTGGATGCAATCCCCTCCGATGTCTTGAAAAAAGCTAAAATATTCTTCCTTAATTACCCAAACAACCCGACGGCAGCAACCGCCAATAAAGCCTTTTTTGAGTCTGTCGTTGAGTTTGCTCACCGGCACCAAATTATTATCTGCCACGATGCCGCCTATTCAGAAATTTATTATGATGGAAAACGGCCCGTCGGTTTTATGGAAGTGGACGGCGCAAAAGAAGTGGGCATTGAATTTCACTCCCTCTCAAAGACCTACAATATGACGGGCTGGCGAATCGGTTTTGCTGTCGGAAACCGAGACGTGCTCACAGCGCTTGGGCAAGTGAAGAGCAACATGGACTCCGGCATTTTTCAGGCAATTCAGGAGGCAGGCATCACCGCTCTTGAGCTTGAAGATGCTGTCTTGGATGCCATTCGACTCATCTATCAGGAGCGGCGGGATATCCTGGTCCCGGGCCTTCAGAAGCTGGGTTTTAAAGTCCCTTCTCCCAAAGCCGCATTTTATGCCTGGATTCGCACACCTGAAGGCGTCTCTTCCTCAGATATGACAGCGCGACTTCTTTCTGAAACAGCCATTGTGACGACACCTGGAAGTGGATTCGGGAAGAATGGAGAAGGGTACATCCGAATGACGCTCACGGTCTCCAAAGAACGTCTCGCGGAAGCGCTTGATCGGATGGAGAAAGCGGGAATCCATGGTTGAGGCAGCGGGAAAATACCGATGAGGGACGGGGCTTCTGCCTTCATCGGTATCGGATCGAATATCGGAAATCGACTAACCTATTGCCAGAAAGCCCTTCAGAAACTCCAACAGCATGAGCAGATCAGGGTCACAAAGGTTTCATCGCTCTACGAATCAGAGCCCGTCGGGTTTCTCAAGCAAAATTCATTCTACAACGCCGTCATTTCTATTGAGACAAATCTCGCACCTGAAACATTACTGAGTCAGTGTCAAGAGATAGAATCTAATCTCGGGAAAAATATCACCATTCCCAAAGGTCCGCGTTCAATCGATCTTGACCTTCTCTTCTATCATCAAACAGCGCCAATCATCATGAACAAAAAAAATCCCGACTTGATTCTTCCACATCCTGAAATTTCATCCCGATCTTTTGTCCTTCTCCCGCTTTTTGAAATTGCCCCTGATTTTATGCACCCGGTTTTCCGTCAAAACATCAAAACCCTCCTGGACCGCTTACAGTCAGAAAAATTCACAAAGATTAAAAAGTGTTTTGAGCCAGGCTGGGAGGCCGTGAATCGGTGCAAGAACCCATGATGACGATTTCAACAATTGGCGATTTGAAGAAAAAACTGTCGGAGATTCGGCAAGGAAGATCTGTTGGTTTTATTCCAACAATGGGGGCTTTACACGAAGGGCATCTTTCCCTGATACGTCAGGCACGACAAGACTGCGACATTCTCGTGGCCTCGATCTTTGTCAATCCGCTTCAGTTTGGACCGAAAGAGGACTTTTCGATCTACCCGAGAACGCTCTTGTCAGACCAGAAAATGTGTGAACAGCACAAGGTTGACATCCTGTGGACCCCGACTCAAAGAGAACTATTCCCGACATCCTTCCAGACATCAATAGAGGTCCAACCTTTGAGCCAGCGATGGGAAGGCGCCACACGACCGGGACACTTCAAAGGCGTGGCAACCATCGTCGCCAAACTCCTCCAGGTGGTCCATCCGGAGCATCTCTATCTCGGGCAGAAAGATTATCAACAATTCAGAGTGGTCGAACAGATGCTTTCCGATCTCCACTTTGATACCACCGTGCATCTGTCGGAGACGATTCGTGAAAAAGACGGCCTGGCACTGAGTTCCAGAAATCTCCGGCTCTCGCCGACAGAAAGAAAAGCAGCACCCATTGTCTTCCGTGGACTTCGCCAGGCCGGACAAATGGTTGCAAAAGGAGAAAAAAATGCGAGGGACATCGTTGCAAAGGCGACATCCACCATACAATCAGAACCTTTGGCCCAAATCGACTATCTTGTTCTCTGTGATCCGAAAACACTTGAACCGATTGAGCCTCTGGAAAAAACGAGCATCCTCCTGGTCGCCGTAAAAATCGGAGATATTCGTTTGTTGGACAACATCTTCCTCAGCCCATCTGAATAACAAACCTACCGATAATTAATAAACTGAAGATCAATGCCAAAATCTTCCGTTTTCAGAAGTTGAATAACCGCCTGAAGGGCATCCTTGCTCTTTGACGAAACACGAAGCTGGTCACCCTGTATCTGCGCTTGCGCCTTGAGTTTCGCATCACGAATGGTCTTCCCGATCGCTTTCGCTTTATCTGCTGCAATCCCTTGCTGAACTTGAATGTGTTGACGGGCATTTCCACCCAAAGCCTTTTCGACTTCTCCAAAATCCAGAGATTTGAGGGAAATTCCGCGTTTGAATAGTTTTGACTTTAAAATTTCAATCACCGCGCTGAGCTTGAACTCATCATCGGAAGTCACAACAATCTCTTTTTCCTGCTCGAACAGGATTTCATTTTTTGACCCTTTTAAGTCGTACCGCTGGCTGACTTCTTTTTTTGCATTTTCTATTGCATTTTTTAGTTCTTGAACATCGACTTTTGAAACAACATCAAACGAAAAAGTTGTGGCCATTGAGCCTCCTTTCAGCAAGCAAGAAAAATATTAAATCAAAATTGCGCCTTCCACCCCGTGTCATAAACCACGAGAGGGAGATAGTATTTCCTTTTTCAAAAAGTGTCAATTTAAGATCGGAAAAGAAACCGCCAAATTGAATACACGGGAGATGAGACGATACAAAAGATGTATGGCCGTTGTTCAAAGCATTTTTATCCCTTCTCTACCCGAGCTAAGGCAACGGCCTTTACCTGCCTCAAATCGGTCTTGCCCGTGCCAAGGATAGGAATTTCTTCAATTCCATAAAAATGCTCTTTCTTGGGAATCCAGAGTTTTGGGAGGTCCGTTTCTGACAGACGCTTCCAAAGCTCTGTTGGGCTTTTCGCTTTGTCCGTATAAAGAACAACCAAGCGTTCACCCTTTGCAGAATCCGGGACGGCGGTGACAACGCAGGTCTGATCACCCAAAATCTGATTGATCTCCTCCTCGATTTTGATGTGCGGGACCATCTCTCCACCGATTTTGCTGAAGCGGGAAAGACGGTCCGTAATCCGCACAAAGCCATCCTCGTTAATACACGCAATGTCTCCGGTGTTGTACCAGCCATCTTGAATCACTGCTGCCGTTTTCTCCGGCTGCTTGAGGTAGCCCATCATCAGGTTGGGTCCTTTGACCAACAACAATCCTTCCTCCCCGACGGCTTTCAGCACACCGGACTCTGAGTCTACGACCTTCACCGAAACGCCCGGAACGGGATGTCCAACCGTTCCGGAAACCATGCCTTTTTGAAATTCCGGACCTTGCCGCACATCATAAACATTCACACAGATCACAGGAGACAATTCCGTACATCCATATCCCTCTAACAAATCAAGATCATACTTTTCTCTGAAGGCTTCGGCGATTTCTTCCCTGAGTTTTTCAGCACCCACCACAGCATAGCGGAGCGAGGCAAAAGCTTCTTTAGAGCAACGCCGGAGATAAGCCTTATAAAAAGTCGGCGTACTAATGAGGATTGTTGCACGATTTTTCAAAATCAGGTCGCCGATCCCCTTTGCATCCATTGGATTCGGGTGAAAAACGGCTCCAAATCGGGCGATCAACGGAAACCAGAGGGTGCCGGTAAAACCAAAGGCGTGAAAAAATGGTAAAACCCCCATCATCGTATCCTTCCGAGTCACCCAGAAAAGCTGTGCAAGCGATTCGACATTGGAAAGCACATTGTGGTGAGAAAGCATCACCCCTTTCGGCTCGCCCGTACTCCCGCTCGAAAAGATAATCGTCGCCAAACAGTCGGGCTCAGATCTTTCTGGACAATAAAAGCGTTGAATCAATGCCGTTGGCAGCATAAACGCCAAAAGTGCATGACCTGCCTTCTCCATCGGCACTATTTTTCGGCTTAAATCTTCCAGATAAATCATCTCTTCCCATCGATCCAGTTTTGCCTTTTTAACAAAAATTTTCGATGTCAGAATCGTCTTGATCCCGCACTGTTGAACAACCGAATCAATGACGCCTTTTCCCGCGGTAAAATTCAGATATACCGGCACTTTTCCGGCCAACAGGGTCGCAATGTTCGCAAGCGCCCCACCCACTGATGCAGGGAGCATGATACCCACCATCTCTTCTTTCCTGCATTGTTGGCGGATTTTCCGTGATAGGATCAATGCCCCGATCAAGGCATTTCCGTAGGTCAGTGTTTTTCCGGTCGAATCGGACAGGCAGGTCCGCTTCCATGCCGCTTTTGCCGACTGGATAAACTTAAGATGAAGCAGATCATTCTTACGGCGTCGGAATCTGACGGCTTCGCTGCCCAATTCCATCACGGCCTGTCGCAGGTCTTGGGCGGTTACAGTTGCAGGCAACGGTTTCCCGAACGAGACCGTCACCGGGAAAGGGATTTCTCTCGGCCATTTCCAAAAAAATTTTCCCTTTTCAAAGCTGAAGATACTTCCCCAGAGACCGTCGAGATGAACCGGGATGATCGGGACATCCAGGCCTTTCACCATGTGCTCAAATCCTTTTTTAAACGGGAGCATGTTCCCCGTTCGACTGATTGCCCCCTCCGCAAAGATGCAGACAACATGCCCTTGAGCAAGCGATTCATGCGCCTGCCCGATCGATTCGATGATGGCCCTTCGATTCCCCGCCGCAATCGGAATGGCATTCATCTTTTTTAGAAACCACCCGATCCCCTTCATCTGAAAGAAACCCCGATAAACAAGGAAACGGATAAAGCGCTGTATGCAGGCCCCGACCAACAGACCGTCCACAAAAGAAACATGGTTGCAAACCAACAAAGCCGGACCCTTAAAGGGAACATACGCCTCTCCCTCAATCCGGATTTTATAAATGGTATGGGTCAGGAGCCAGAGGGTGAAGCGAATGAGGAAGTCCGGGAGAATCCGCATCACATAAATCGTCCCGATAAAGGTAAAGAGGCCGAGGGACAATAAAATTTGCTCCGGCTCAAGTTGAAGCACATCATTTGAAAACCAGAAAACGCCGGAGGCGAGAAGAATCCCGACCGTATTCAGAAAGTTGTTCGTCGCAAGGAGAACGCCTTTTTCTTCCTTGCCACTCTTCTGCTGAAGGAAGGCATGGAGGGGGACAATAAAAAATCCTCCGGCGCCTCCAAGAAGAACGAGGGAGAGGGCAACGATAGAAAACGAAGCAGTTCCAAGAAAAGTCATCACTGCAAATAAGCCCATCCCGAGGGAACCGATCGGAACCAACCCCAGTTCGACTTTGTTCCCGCTGAGCCGCCCCGTAATCATGCTCCCCATGCCAATCCCGATGGCAAGAAAAGCTGCAAGGAGGCCCGTCCGAAGGTCGTCAAGGCCCATCGTTTCCTTCCCGAGAAGCAGAATATCCATTTGTACCAAAGCCCCCAGAAACCAGAAGTAAGAAATCCCGATCACCGTCGTCCAAAGTGGTTTATCATCATAGAGTCGTTTGATCCCGACAATGATTTCACTCCAGGGGTTTAAATTGAAAGGCCTGACTGCACCGGAGGGAGAAACCTTTGTAATCTTCAAGCTGGCAACGGCGCCGATGACTGCGATGACAATCATCACCCCGCTGACCACAGGCAGTTGTTCTTTCAAAGCGGCGAAGAGGCCGCTCCCGATAGACGTACCCAGGATGATGGCCATGAAGGTCGTCATTTCCAGCAGTGCATTGGCACGGGAAAGATCTTTGTCATCAAAAATTTCAGGAAGGATGCCGTACTTGGCCGGACTGAAAAAAGTCGATTGGAGGGCCATTAAAAAGAGAATCAGCATCATGAAATTGATTTCGCCAGACCAGAAAGAGAGGAGACCGAGAGCCATCGCCACGATTTCCAGGCCTTTTGTCAGTATGAGAATCAGTCGTTTGCTGTAAACATCGGCCAGATGGCCTGCATAGCCAGAGAATAAGAAAAAGGGAAGAATGAACAGCGCCCCGATCAGGGAAAGATAACGGCTCCCGACACCTGGATCGGCCACCAGGTTGATCGCGACCATTGAAACGACGATTTTGTAGAGGTTGTCGTTAAAGGCACCTAGAAATTGTGCCCAGAGGAAGGGCTGAAACCCTTTTTTCTTAAAAAGGCCAGAATATCCGGGCATGGCGTCTCCTCAACTTGAAAGGCTATTTCAGAAATTTTATTCTCCATAAAAAAAGATGAAATAGCAAAAAAGAGAGCCGTAACGCCCGCATTTGCCAGCGCACACGTGATTGGACAAAGTAGGTTTTGAGAGGAAGGGTCAAGACCATAAATGCTTGGCGTAACAAACCCTTGTACGTCATTAAAAAATCCACAACCAGCGTGTCTTTGCCTCTCCATCCCGGGACGTCTCTCTCCCGAACAATCCACCAAGGATGGCCCAGTAATTGCCTTTGCCTTTTTGAGACTCATAAAAAAAGAAGGGATTAAATTCAAAGGTTGTCCCCTCCAGGCGCTTGCTTCTCCGGATCAGACGCCAGAGAAAACGAAAATCACTTGTTTCAGCGTCTTTGCGCTCGTAGGTAATCACCTGCCAGAGAAAGCCGGTTTTCTTCACCAGATCCCCAACACTCTGATACGAGAAGAGCGGCCATAAAAAGGTCCACTTCATCCCGTCCGCCACGTTATTTTTTTCATAACTGTAAAGCGGGAAGAAACCGTGCCGCGTCAAATTGGAAGAATATTCATACCAAATAAGACTCAAACCCGGCAGAGAAAAGCGCGATACAATCGGCGGCGTGTCCGGCGGAATCAACCATAGAAAAGACAGGTTTGTTTTTTTCTTTACTCTATCTTGTTGGTACCAGTGCAGAAAGAGGGAGGCGTCCGTTGTCCGCTTGGGCATCGTTTTGTGCATCCAAAAAGGAATGACCGATGTCAGGGCTTCCTCTCCCTTTCGCTTGTTTAAAAAGAGGAAGAACTGAGAAAACCTCAAGTCCTGCTCTGAATCCTCCCCGAATCGAATCAAAGGCCAAAATGCACCCACTTCTCGATAGGACCCTTTTCGATACCGATGATAAAAAGGCAGAATCAGGGGTGAGATGCCCAGGGAAAACCGCCCGTCCGGATCGGTCTGATGGTAATAGAGGGGAATAAGCCAGGTACGCCGCTTCTCTCCCTCTTGTTTACGACTGAATATAGGATATAGAAAATCATGTTGGATCAGGCCGGCACTTCCGTCTTCAGTCTTGATATAAACCGGCCCCAGGATAAAACGCTTGCGATATCCATCTCCCTTTTTATGAATTCCATAAAACGGGA
>JBHHWW010000057.1:0-10539 GCA_046756725.1 Nitrospiria bacterium
TCGGGTGTCGGCTTCGAGTGAAATCAGGTGCCGATTTGGAGTGAAATACGCAGTTTCTCATCAGGTGGTGGGTTGAGACTTAGCGAAAACACATACTGCTTGGCCCGTGTGCCCTTACTGACCGCGTGAGCTTCCTGAAAAGCGGTAATGGAGACCATCCGCCATGAAGCCTCGTATTTCCTGAATTTTCACGTGTTCATTTTCTTCAGTGGGCAAAAGTGGGTTGCGAGCTGCCGTCCTCCTGCACGTTGGCTGCCTTTCAGGATCATTGGACGACTTCCTGTTTCTGGAAATCCAGCGCGATCATCAGGATGCCTCCCGATAAGCTTTAGTATGTTGTTTTAATTAGGTATTCCATTCTTCCAATGTTTCCAGAAGGGGGTTTTATCTTTCTCCCTCTGGGCGCACCACTTATTATTTGTTTTGCCGACCTATAAAAGCACTTGAAAATTAATTTGAAGTTTTTTACTGTGTGAGATTATTCATTTGGAACTTAAAAAATGCTCCCCCTCTTCATTTCGTGAAATAAGTCCTGAAGGAATCGATTTGATTCGATGGCCTCATCGTACCCATGCTTTGCCTGAATCAGAAGTTATTGGCTTTTTTTGCAGCCGAAATATTGAACCTCTCCGCTGGGTGAATAATCCAGGGACAGTCCACGCACCACACGTTCATGATTATAATAAGACTCTTTTTTGTATCGAGGGCGAAATTTCTTTTTCATTCCCTGATCTAGGAATCAGCTATACCCTATATCCGGGTGATCGTTTGATTGTTCCTGCAGGTCTCCGGCACAGTGCCCTTGTCAGTTCCCGTGGAGTCACTTGTGTTGAAGGCAAGGCGACTTAGGAAATTGTGAGTTGAAAAAACGCCCGACTTTCTGCATGAGAGTCATTTTTACCGCCTCTTGAAAACCTTGAAATCTAAATTACCCGATGACATCATTTTAGAAACTATTGAATTAGGGGGGGCTGTCCATATGATCAAAATTAAAGCGGCTGGTGCGACCGATATCGGCCTTGTCCGAAGTTCAAACGAGGACAGTCTCGGGCTGTTTCCCGAACTTGGCCTTTTTGTGGTTGCAGATGGAATGGGAGGACATGCTGCGGGGGAGGTGGCCAGCAGGATGGCCGTCGATCTAATCAAGGAATATTTCTCAAGACCCAGCACATCTTTTAGTGCTTCCTCAAACACACAAAAAAGTGGTGATGAAAACCGACTCCGCGAAGCCATTTCCTACGCAAATCTTGAGGTTTTTTCAGCCAGTATTCAAGATGCTTCCCTGTCTGGAATGGGAACAACCGTCATTGCCATCTTTGCAACATCAGATGAGGTTGTAGTGGGTTTTGTCGGAGACAGTCGGTTGTATCTTCACCGAAATGGGAAGGGGGTTCGCGAGATCGTACAGCTAACACAAGACCACTCCTTGGTCAATGACTATCTGCAAAAAGGTCTCGTCACACCTGAAGCAGCACGCAATCACCCTCAAAGACATATCTTGAGTCGCGCATTGGGAACGGGTCGGGTCGTGGATGTGGAATCTTTCAGGAAGGTTCCTGAACCGGGCGATATTTTTCTTCTCTGCTCAGATGGTCTGAGTAACAAATTGACGCCATCAGAAATAAACCAGTGTTTGGTGGACGGGGAAGGAGAACTACAGAAAATCGCAGATCAACTGATTCAGGAGGCAAAAGAAAAGGGTGGCGAGGACAATATTACGGTTCTACTGGTGGCCTGTCTGGAATAAGAAGCCTTTCAACATACTTTCCAATGAGATCACTCTCAATATTGAGGACAGATCCAACCTCCTTTAAGCCCAGTGTTGTGGCCTCTGCGGTGTGAGGAATCACCGAAACCGTAATCCCTTGTTTGTTGAGACTATTGATCGTCATACTCACCCCATCGAGAGTGATCGAACCTTTCAAAATGCAATATTTTAGGATATCCAACGGAATGTCAAAAGAGAGGATGAGCGTATTTCCTTCCAGATGTTTTTTACAAAGTATCCCTTTTCCCTCAATGTGTCCTGACACAAGGTGCCCGCTTAGTCTGTCTGACAAACGCATGGCCCGCTCCAGGTTAACCTGATCCCTCGGCTTCAGATTTCCAAGATTGGTCAGACTGGCTGTTTCCGAGGAGATATCGCATGAAAATTGGGTCGATGTAATATCGACTGCGGTCATACAGGCGCCATTGATGGCGACACTGTCACCCGAGGCAAGCTCCTCCATGATTGTTTTGGCACGAATGATAAGCCGTTGTTTGGTTTGATTTCGAATGGTGGCTTCAACAACGCCTATTTCTTCAATAATGCCGGTAAACATTTCTCGCCTACTCTTTTGATCGCTATTCACTGAAGATCAATGGTCACAGAAGCACTGTAGAAAGCGCTTCGATCTTGCCTTCGTTTTGATTCTTCGAGCAAGAAAGTCCGGCTTTCACTCAATCGGCCTTCAAAACTTTTTTTGCCATTGGTTGAAATAATAAGAGGTTGTGAAAAATCGATTAGACGATTGTTCAAAAAGAGTGTGTATCTTTTGACTCGCTCACTCATTACCGAGATGTGGTTTTCATTCACCTCCGCTGTCAAGATTGCAAATGCTCCGGCTTTTACCAGGTCAATTTCATCTTGATCGAAGAGAGATTTTTGCACATCGGCGATTTCACCCATTGTTTTGTTGATTTCCGTCCAGAAAAAAGGAGATGCGTGTGACTTGTCTCGAACAGAGATGATATGGGCGGGATCGACCATCTTTCGCTGTACCTTTAACCATTTAATGAGCGCCGGCAACTCTTCTCTTGGGAAAAAGTGTCCCCCTGCCATTCGATGCTCTCTGTCATGTTCGCGATAGACATGAGAGATACGTTCTTTTTTTAGGTATTTGCTAACTTTTCTAGAAAGAGAAACCGGCATAACCTGATCCTTTTCTCCATGAATAATGTAGATGCCTGTCATTGAAAAGTTTTTTAAAAAGGCAAAAATTTCATCTGGAATACCCGATGCCATGGGTGAGATTGCCGCAAAACGATCAGCATGAAAGATACCGACCAAGTAGGCCCCTATGCCGCCATTGGACATGCCTGTTAAAATAATCCGATTTGGATCGACATGATATTTTGATTCCACTTCAGCAATCGTCTCCAGAACAAGCGCTTCACCCAGAGGAGACCACCATGCCCCCCCACCGATGGTTGGACAAACAAGGATGGCGCCCTCTTCCAGCCGTTTTTCCCATCGCTCAAGGTAAGTATCTCCTACAAAACCAGCACCATGAAGACAAACGATGAGCGGATAGGAAATAGAAGGATTATAACTTTTGGGAACGTAGAGGGCATAGCTCAGTGCGTTTCCATCAATGTTAATATCTCTATGAAGGGAACCGACAAAAGGTTCTGGAGGATATAGACGGCCTGTTTTTATTAGGATTTCCAGGTTTTCAATGCTTGCTTCCTTGTGCTTGAGAATCTCAGCGAGAAACGAGGCAGATTGGTCCTTGTCGGTACTGATGAGAAATTGTTGTACCAGCAAATTCAGGGTATTTTCTTCAAGTGTCTTTTCTGTGTTGACCAGAAGAGACATTGAAAAAGCGTTAGGAAGAGAGAAAAGCCACATGGAGAGGAAAAAACTGACAGAGATCATTCTTTTAATATTCACTTTATCCCCCTTGAAGTGGTGTCTAAAGTTACCTCAAATGACTTTTTTCTATTTTGAGGTCTTCCCTCTACTCGTATATCTTCACCAATGCGCCTGGTATTAACATCATCAAGAAAAATGGCAGATGAGAGATCAGAGAATGCTGCGCCAGAAATGACGCCTTTAGCATCTCCACCGCAAAGGAGCTTCGGGGCGATATAAATAATCATCCGATCAACCCAGCCTGCACGAAGGAGGATCCCATTTAAGATGGCCCCACCTTCGACCAGGAGACTCATTATCTTTATTTTCCCCAAGTAATCGAGAATCACGTCAAAAGGAATGACCCCCTTTTTTTCTGGCAACAAAATGACGGACGCCCCTATTTTTTCAATTTGCAAGACCTTTTCTGAGGGAGCCTTGGGGGTCGTCAGCAGGAGCGCGGGCGCCAAATTAAGTGTTGTGAGTATTTTGGAGTGCAGTGATATTTTAAGCAGTGGATCGATCACAATGCGGAGAGGGTTCTCTCCTCTGATATTCCGAAGTGTGAGCATGGGATTGTCAGCCAGGACGGTTCCAATACCGACCATGACGGCATCTACATCGGCTCGGAGACGATGGACTTCTTTTATGGATTTTTCTCCGGTGATCCAACGTGAGGCACCAGAAGCTGTTGCGATTTTTCCATCGAGCGTCATAGCCGCTTTCAATGTGACATAAGGTCTTCCTGTGGTGGTGTGTTTAATGAATGCCTGGTTGAGTTCTTTTGCTTCAGAGCACATCACGTGTTCAGTAACCTCTATTCCGGCATTACGGAGGGTTTCAAATCCTTTTCCTAAGACTTGAGGGTTTGGATCTTTCATGGCGGAAACAACACGGGCGATCCCATGTTGGATGATGTCAGTGGTGCAGGGCGGCGTTCTTTTATTTTTATGACAACAGGGTTCTAAATTTGTGTAGAGCGTCGCGCCTTTTGAGCGGTTTCCGGCTTTTAATAAGGCAAGAACTTCTGCATGGGGTTTTCCAGGTGCAGGATGATATCCTTCTCCAATGACTTCTCCTTCTTTTACAATCACTGCACCCACCATTGGATTCGGAGAAGTTTTTCCCCTTCCTCGAAAAGCAAGGTGGATAGCACGTTTCATGTAAAAGACATCTGGCCGATCAAGCATAAGTTCACTATATAATTCGGCCTATGTGCTGTCAATTAAAGGAGGTGAAGAAGAAATATGCAGAATAGAAGTGAACCGTGAAGATTTTTTTATCATGGCCCCATATAAACAGAGCCTTAAGAAAACTGCGTGATTAGGTGGCTAAGTAAAAACCATATTATATTGGATCATTTTTTTCTTCAGTGAAGAATGCCCATAAAAAGTCGTTCGCAAGCGGGTTCCCGGCAAGGTCTTTCACGCATGACGTGCAACCTGACCCTCCTCCCTTGATGATGACATCCAATGTTCTATTCTCCCTTAAATCTCGACTGGGCGTTAAAGTGACGACATTTCCAGAGACAAGGAATGTCCCTTTTGTTCCGCCACTAACATCAAATGTCTGAGGTGTAATGGTTGCTGGATCGATGGCTTCACTGAAGGTGACGACGATCAAGCTATCGAGTGCAACATTCCCTTCTCCATCTGCAGGATCTGTAGAGACGACTGTGGGAGGGATCGAATCAAACGTTCCTGGTGCCGCAGAGGTAAATTCCCATAGATGGTTTATTGGAAGTGATTTTCCAGAAAGATCTTTGACTCCCGTTGTAACAGTCACTTCAAAAACGGTATTACCCGTAAGCGTATTCCCGGCTTGAAGCTTAAAAGTCGCAGATTGACCATTGACTGACACATCTCCCGGAACAAGTGGACCTCCTTTTTCTCTCAGGAAAAGTGTACTGTTTGTTAAGGTCTCAGGCGCGATTTCTTTGCTGAAGGTCACAGTAATCAGTTTATTTAGATTGACATTCAGTTCTCCGTTTTCAGGACTTGTTTTTTCCACTTTCGGGGTCGGCCCGGGGACAATCCCGCCACAGGCTGTGATGAAAAAGAGTAGGAATAAAAGCATGAGGCTGAAGCAGGATTTCTTGATTCTTTTCTTCGATACGAGTGCTTTCATCTAACTGATCTCCTACTCCGAAAAGGATATGGTAATAGATCGATTCATTTTTTAAAAGGAATAACGTGCTTTTACTTTTGCCAGAAAGGCATTGTCCGTGTCGGGAAAAGCGGTCCCCGGCAAGAAATAGGCGGCCAGCGCTTCGATCTTTATTTTATCAGAAACCTTCCAGCCGAAAATGATATCCACTTCATCCCCCAGGTCGCGTGATTCTCCGTTTGGATCTTCCTTAATACCAACGTCTCTCAGGTCGTTTTTCCGTTCTTGAAGCGCCCAAACTTGTCTGTAATGGTGATAAACCAGATCAATTGATCCATTTTTGATAGGACGAATTCCGATACCAATTGTCCCAATCATAAGATTACTCAATTCCGGCTCAAAAAGTTCTCCATACAGTTTCACCTTTGATTTTCCACGAAATTTAGTAGAATTGTCCTGCAATCCGGTTTGCCGAAAGGCCTTGTCTTTATTGTTGTCTGGTGTATGGTCTCCTGAGCCAAAGGCATATCCGATGGTGATTGCGGGTTTGAATCGATATTTAAACCGAGAGGTCCAACCAAGATCAAAACCATAGCCCTGAACGTCTTTTGCCTTTTCGTCTCCGGTGACAATGGCTGCATCCAGCCAGTACTTCTGGTTTTTGATCGATTTTCCTTTTAGAGAAACACCCACCGATGTCAGATTGAAATCCGGATCGTCCTCATCAAATTGCCCTTGTCGATTGACAATATAGGCTGCAATTTTATCTTTTTTCCAGATATCGTAAATTCCAAACAGAATAATATTGTTGATCTCGTCTTCTACATCTTCCGGATCTATTAGATTGGTGCTCAATGAAAGTTGTAGTTCGAGAGGACCTTCAACATAATAAAGTCTGACCGCATCCAGGTTCTCATCATAAATCCATTCACGGAAATCCTTGAATTTTTGGCGACCGACCTGTAAGCGTAAAGACGGATGTAAAAAACTTTTCCAGTTGAAAGATCCCTGTTTTAGTTCTAAATCTGTTTCATCTGATGTTTTGCTTTCGTCTTTTTCGTGAGTAATTTGATGTTCAATGCCGACTTCTCCGAATAATTCGAGACGTGAACCCGTGGCGCTCGGATCAAAGACATACAATCCAGCGGCGGAAACCTTCCCGGTAGAACGAAAATCGCCATCCTGATCATTGTCTTGGAGATCTCGATTATTCCTTGTCCGGAAATCAAGATTGAGTTTTGCACCCCAAAAGAATTTCGGGGTGATTTTTTCTGTCAAATCCGGAGCGGCTTCCGGATCGATCGCTGTCGGCAACGGCTCTATTTCTTGTTCAACCGCATGGGTATTAGTACCCAAGAAGATAATCAGTAGTAGTGGTAGAAAGAGCGTTGTGTAATAAGATTTTAGAAATATCTTACGCATAAAATCTCCTTAAACCTGCTTGTCTCCAACGAAAGTGCGTATTATATCGGAATTTAGACTGGATGATAATATCTTACCATCTCTCTGCAGTTTGTCATTCTTCTCAAAAGCAGAGCAATAATTCTACATCATTTAAAGAAGGCATTAAAGTTTTTGATGGTGATAAAGTTCCTGATAATACCCGTTCTGATCTATAAGCGTTTGATGGCTCCCCTGCTCGACGACTTCCCCTTTTTTTAGAACAATAATTTGGTCATATTCCTCTATCGATTTGAATTGATGGATGATGACCAGAGAGGTTTTTCCTTTTTGAAATCGATCCATCGACTTATGGATCAGCTGTGCCGATTCGGCATCCACAGCCGATGTCGGCTCATCCAGGATAAGGATCGGCGGTCTCTTGATAATGGCACGGGCCAGCCCAATTCTCTGGCGCTGTCCTCCTGAAAGAGTGCTTCCTCGCTCACCCAGTGTTGTTTCGTAGCCATCCGGAAGAGCTGTGATAAAGTCATGCGCATAGGCTTGACGCGCCGATTCTTCAATTTCTTCCTGGGTCGCATCCGGTTTTCCGTAAGAGATATTTTCCCGAATGGTCGTCCCAAAGAGAATCGAGTCTTGCACGACAACCCCTATTTCATGTCTCAGTGAAGCCCTTTGATAATCCCGAATATCAATCCCATCAATCAATATTTCCCCTTCCTGAATATCATAGAGCCGTAAGATAAGCTTCGCGATACTTGATTTTCCTGCACCTGAAGAACCCACCAGCGCAACCCGCTGGCCTGGTAAAACCGAAAAAGAGATTCGATTAAAAACAGGGTGGTCCGGGTCATAGCCAAAAGAAACATGATTGAAAGAGATTTCACCTTTAAGATGCCTCGCTTTCGTTGCTTGAGGTCTGTCAAGGATTTCAGGTTCTGTCTCAAGAAGGACAGAAATTCGTTGCGCACTTGCCATCGCTTTGGAAAATTTCACTGAAAGTCGTGCGACCTTCTGAACAGGGCTATACATATTTTTCATATAAGCTGCAAAAATAAATACATCTCCAGGCGTCATATTCCCCTTCAATACCTGGAAAGAACCAAAAAGGATCGCTGAAGCAGTTCCACATGCCTTGAGAATTTCCACGGTTCGGGATGTTTCCGCGACCATTCTGGCAACACGGATAGATTCTTCGAGCGTTTGCAAACTATCTGCTTCAAAAAGAGCTTCTTCATGTTGTTCTCTCGAAAAAGACTGGACAAGCGAGATCATAGGCAAAAGTTCGCTGACCCTAGAGGCGACTTTACCTTCATTTTTTCTTTGTTTCTTGGAAGATTGATTGATTTTTCGATAGAGAAAAAAAAGCGAGTAAGCAAGAAAAGGGAAGGTGGACAAAACAATCAAGGCGAGTTTCCAGCTAATCATGAACATGACGAAAAACATTCCGAGAATGGTCAAAGTATGTGCACTCAATGTGAGGACAGATTCAGAAAAAATATTTTTCAGCGCCTTTGTATCGCCTGTAATTTTCGTAATAATTTCCCCTGACCTGTTTCGATCATGAAAGGAAAGAGACAGTCGCTGTATGTGTGAATAAAGTTCCTTTCTTAAGGTGTAAACCAGTCGAAATCCGATTCGGGAAGTAATGAATATCTGCCAATATGAAAACATTCCATCCATCAATGCAATCATGAGAATGGATAGAGAGAGCACAATGACTGAGCCCCCTTTTTCTTCAAGAATAAACGTTTGTAAAGAAGATAGAAAAACAGGAAGAGATTCCTCAAGCAGGATGTAGTCAACGATCAACTTGAGCGGCCAGGGCGCAAGTAACTGCGAGGTGGTAAACCCGATCATACAGAGGGAAGCGAGCACAAGACTTCCCTTGGCCCCACTCAGGTGTGTAACAACAATTCCTTTCAGTCTCGTGTATTTTTTGTTATTTACATTATCCATACAAATCGTCAGGCTGTTCTAGGAAGATAACGGGACTCGATTGAAAGTGGCTGCGCATACACCTCTGCCAGGAAACGACAGAGACGGTCAGTGCATGCGCCAAGCTCGAAATCATCTTCGACCCGTTTCCGGGCGGCCAAACCCAATTTTCGTCGCTCTTTAAGCGAAGAAGCCAAGGATTTAATCGCATCCGCCAATTTTCGATCGTCTTTCTGAGGCAAAAGAATCCCCGTCTTTCCATTGACAATCGCACTGCTAATTGCCCCGACATCGCTGGCAATTACGGGGCGCGCGGAGGCCATTCCTTCAAGGAGCACATTGGGCAATCCGTCACAGTCTCCTTTCCGATCAACGATTGAAGGAACAACGACGATATCGCTTTGTGCATATTCGACCGGAAGTTGAGCATGTGTCATGGGAGAACACAACTCGACACAAGTAGAAAGTCCCGCATCTGTGATCATTTTAGCAAGATGGTTATATTCCAGTCCTGCTCCAATGATTTTTAGATAAAATGGGAAGGAAAGACGCTTTACCGCTTTGATCAGAATATCGAAGCCTTTTTTTTCAACAAGCCGACCCACGGAGATCAATCGGATCGGGTCATTGTAGGGTAGTGGAGATGCGCGAAAACGATGATTATCAACCCCGTGCGGAATAATATTAAAATTGGAATGGCAGTTAAAAAGCACTTTGGAAACATCATGATTACAGGCAATGACACAAGCAGCACCGTCCGCCCGTTCTTTCATCTGGGTGGTGGTGATCTTTCGTGCATCAAGCGCATGGGTGCTGAACCCGTAGGGGACACCGATTTTTTTTGCGGCCAATAACGCGACCTCTGCGGGAATGTGTGCAAAATAACCATGTATTCCAGTCACATCGATGCCGTCTAAGTGCTCAACCAAATATTTTGACTGCTCTTCCGGCGTTCCAACCGGGAGATAATGAACACGCTTGATAATGGAGGGACATTGGGGATGAATGGGCTTACAATCTCCCGCTTTGGTTGCAAAAACGGCTGCGAGCAGACCCTGCGACTGCATTGCGATGAGTTCGTTCAACAAAAATGTTTCTGATCGCCGGGGAAAACCACTTGTAACGACGACAATCTGGCTCTTTCTCATCGTGGACCTCCTTTAAAAGGTTGTCGATTCAACCAGGTTCTGAAAGGTATAGAACAGGACGTTGTCGTATCTTCGGAATTCCCTAAGGAGCGCGTCCAGAAAACAAAATGCGTTATGATTCATCACTTTGTGGTGAAGCAGCAGACCGATCAATTCTTCTCTTTCCATTTGATTGATCAGTTGTGCAACAATCTCTTCCGGAGTTTTCAGAGTCGGATTCCCTTTCCAGCGATAGAGGTCCAACGTGGTAGAAATTTCCTGAAAAGAAAAACCTTCAGCCCGGTTTTTCCCCTTGTCTTTGGAGAAGACCTTAAAGCCCAAGTGATCTAA
>JBHHWW010000058.1:0-10327 GCA_046756725.1 Nitrospiria bacterium
GGCTGTTGAGGACGCCGTCATACATATGATGGGGCTAAATAATCTCAACCTAAAGGCTCAGTCTTTTTTTTGAGGAGTGAAGGGCGACTTTTTCAGCAAGCCCTAATTAACATTATTTTTCAATCACAAAAAGGAGAAAAGATCATGGCAAATCGAAATAAAATCAACACATTCTCGGATGACACATTTACGAACCAAGTGCTAAAAAGTAATAGCCCCGTCCTTGTCGATTTCTGGGCGGCATAGTGCGGTCCCTGCCGCGCAATCGCCCCGGTGATTGAAGCGTTGGCCCTGGAATTTGAGGAACGGGCCAAGGTCGGTAAGCTGGATGTGGACAAGAACCCAGCAACCGCTTCCGAATATCAGATCTCTTCCATCCCGACGCTTTTATTTTTCAAAGATGGAGAGATCGTTGATCGTGCTGTCGGTGTCGTTTCACAGAAAGTGATAAGCGATAAACTTAATGCGCTTTTACAGTCAGAAGCGGTGAACTCATAATGATGATGAAGGAGGAATAATCATGAGAGCATTTATTAAATTCAACAAGGGACTTTTGAAAATGCCCTTGCAATGGCAGGTGTGGATCCTGTTATTGGTCGGTTTAAATATGATCATGCCTTTCTTATTCCTGGATCGCATAGAAGCACAAGTTGCATTGGGAGTCATTATGATAAGCATGATGCTCATGACCGCCGTGACCCATTTTTCCGGCTTCACGCGCCTTTTGGGCTTGGGCCATATTTTATGGTTTCCAATGATCTATTTCTTTTGGACACGGCTCAGCCAGGTCCCAGCTAATGATTTTTTCGGGATTTGGCTGCGCACTTTGATGATCATGAACGCGGTGTCCTTGATTATCGATGTTGCTGATATTAGCCGTTACATCGCAGGTGAACGGGCGGAAACGATTAAAGGGCTTTAACTTGACAGCTTTCCAGGTGTGAAAAAGATTGAGATACCGTAGAGAAATGATTGCAGATAGGCTTCATAAAAAGGAGAAGCTTGTTGAACGTGATGATGGTCGCCTAACCACCCCTCGTTTGGGGGGATTTACAAAGTTCCTCCACCTTAATACAATCAACCTGAGAGGATATTGGGCACATGAAAAGGATAATTTACCTATTCACACTTCTAAGCGCTCTATTGCTATCACCGTTGAGCGCTCATTCGACTCCTATCATTATCAACTCTGATCCCTTGAGTGACAATTTTTTCATTCCCCTGACGTACGGCGCGTCGGGGACTTTTGGGAACACTCGAAATGACGGCGGAGGACCAGCCGGCATGTTGTCCGATACAGTTACGCTAATGTCACATGACACCACTTCAGGCTACCTGGATTTATCTTTTGCATTTAATCCTATTCCTGATTACCTTACTTTTGCAAAGCTTTTCATGAGCTTCCAAGATCTAGATCTGTTGCCATCTACTTTTTCGAAAGTGACTTTTTTTGAAACAGCAAGAATAATGTCAGGAAGTACCATCATTGCTAACCTGAACGAAACATACGCTCATAATAACGGTATCATTGTCACGAATAATACTAGAACTGACTTTATGTTTGACCTCGTTCCGGCCCTTTTTTCCACATTACCGGATCCCTTTGTCATTGAAATGAGATTAAAAACGAATTTAACGAATAATGGGTTGTGGGAGAGAACGCTAAAAAACACGCAAGAGTCGATTTTATCTGCCCATTTGGAGGTTGTCGCGGCTCCCGTCCCAGAACCCGGTACTCTCAGCCTCTTGGGATTTGGCCTTACGGGGATGTTTGCCCTCCGGAGGAAGATAAGAAAGAAAGTTTAACTATCTTCATCATTTACCATTAAGAGGGTGGTTGAGGGAACTATTATTTCCCCGCCCTTTTCTTATTCTGATACCACAACCCGCAAATCATCGTTCGAGCTTCGAGTCGTACCATCACTGCCCTTAGTTTGCCTTCGGAAACTCCGTGCGCTGAAGCCTAGTCAGCTCTCCTGACAGATTGTTTTGAGATTGGATACCCAACAATCGCACGGTGATTGGCTGTATGCACTTTATTGAGAAAGTGATTAATAAAAAAGGTCTCCCTATATTCCACATAAATGGAAGTTAAAAGGCCGAAGGGTGAGGCGAAAGTCCCGCACTTTATTATTTCTTCTGATTTTGATAAACAATGATCTCCAGAGGAGGAAGTCCTATCCGACTCTCCGGAACTTACTAATTTCCGCCTCTGGGCTGTGAAACTCCTCTTTGACCAGCATATTTCTTCGAAACTCGTCCGATCGCTTTCTGACTTGTTTCCAGGTTCAACCCATTTTCGGGCCATTTATCATGGTTAAACGGTAATAAGATATGCTTTATTTTGCCTACGGATCTAATATGTCCATTAGAAGGTTTCGTGAGCGTGTTCCATCGGCAAAGTTCGTCTCCGTATGCATGCTCGCGAAACACAAATTAAAGTTCCATAAGGCCGGTAATGATGGTTCTGGAAAATGCGATGCCGCCGAAACAGGCAATAATGAAAATACCGTTGTAGGCGTGGCTTTTGATATTAGCGAGTCCGAAAAAACCGGATTAGATCGATACGAAGGCTTGGGGGCTGGGTATGAAGAAAAGGTTGTAGAAGTAATATCAACAGAAGGCGAGGTTTTGCATGCGATCACATACTACGCAACGAAAACTGATCCATCTTTAAGACCTTATCATTGGTACAAGGAGCATGTGATGAGGGGAGCCAAAGAAAATGGTCTTCCAGCGGGCTATATTCAGTCTATCGAAAGCATAGAATCAGTTCCTGATCCAAAGAAAGAGCGCCATGAGAACGAGATGGCAATATACCTCTAATCGAAGAGATGCTATCATAAGGTAAGGCGATGAAAGTACTAATCACAGGATCCTCAGGACTGATCGGATCGGCGTTGATCGAATCCTTGGCTGCAAACGGGCATGAAGTGATCCGTTTGTTGCGAAAGAAGTTTGCCAAAGATTCCCCTTTTTGGGATCCAGAGAATGGGGTTGTCAAACTGGATGATGTCGGGGATATTGTTGCGGTCGTTCATCTGGCCGGAGATAACATTGCAGAGGGTCGATGGAATGACCGAAAGAAAGGGCGCATCCTTAACAGCCGTGTCAGAGGAACAAAGTTGTTGTCCGAGTTTTTTTCAGCGTCAAACCACAGGCCGCGCGTCATCGTTTCAGCATCAGCGGTCGGTTTTTTCGGGGATCGTGGAGAAGAGCTTGTTGACGAAACCAGTGGGCCAGGAAACGGCTTCTTGGCCGATGTGTGTAAACAGTGGGAAGGGGCCACATCCTCGGCTGTCGATGCTGGTATTCGAGTCGTCAATGTTCGCTTTGGCGTAGTCCTGAGTGCTGCGGGTGGTGCTCTGAAGAAGATGCTTCTTCCTTTTAGAATGGGGCTGGGTGGCGTTATCGGTACTGGGGAGCAGTACATGAGTTGGGTGAGTATTGACGACGTGGTGGGAATGATACAATACGTCATCGAAAATGATTCAATGCGAGGGCCAGTCAATCTTGTGGCGCCAAATTCTGTCAGCAATCGTGAGTTCACAAAGACATTGGGACGGGTATTGCGTCGTCCGGCGATATTTCCAATGCCAGCATTTGCAGCTCGAATCGCGTTCGGGGAAATGGCCGATGAGCTGTTGTTGTCCAGCACCCGTGTGCTGCCCAGGAAGCTCACAGACAGTGGCTACAAGTTTCGTCATCCTGAGCTGGGAGATGCCCTCGAACATCTGCTAAAGGAGGTGGATAGTATTTCTACTTAGAAATTTGGACCAACACCGGAAATCTGAAGAGTTACAAACAGTGTGGCGTCATTGCGGCAGCCGAGATAATATTTAGAAGACCCAGCAGGGAGCGGAAGGAGCCTTCAAAAATAGGCGTAACAGATATGGAACTTTCTAAGCTCATCGCCAAAATCCTATCGGTGATTTATTTAGCGGTTGCTGTCGGTGGGATTTTCAGTGCGGATCATTATCGCAGACTCAAGGACGACATATTCAAGAACACCGCACTGACATACTTTATGGGTTTCACGGCAGTCATCATAGGATTTCTATTGGTGAACTATCACAATACCTGGGAAAGAAACTGGACCGTTCTGATAACGATTATGGGCTGGCTCGCTCTGATCAAAGGCGTAAAGATCATTGCCTTTCCGACCTATTTCCAGAGTATCTCCGAGCCTTTTTTCAGAGATAGAGCCTTGAGAGTCCTCCCGTATGTATGGATTTTCCTCGGGATCTTGTTTGGCTATTTCGGGTTTGTCTCTTGACTGCCCTGCTTGGGGAGGTTCAGGTATTCCCTCACAAGATCAGTGATAAAAGCGACATGCAGGAGGCCCTTAGAAGAGGACTTCCCGATGCCAATTAATGAGAATTCTCGGCAGACTGGACCTCCTGGCTAAAGTCAGCCACTTCAACCAATTTGTCCCCAAGTTCTTCGGCGATCTCCTCCAGAAAAGGCTCACTTAAATTCAGTATATTCCATGCAGCCGGATGGATGGGAGGAACAAAATCGTCTCCTGTGAACCCAAACCCACTGGTCTTAATCAAGATATCGGCCAAGTGGACGATTGCGGTTTCGGTCCGGTGTGTCTTCGATCCTTCAACATCATGATGACAAGCAATGGGTTCACATAGTGCTTCAGGCAACTCCCAGACCCTCGCTGCCCATCCTCCGATTGCAGCATGGTCCATCTCAAGCATCTCCGTTTCAGCCTCCATTATGGAGATCTTCTTATCACTAGCATGTGAGAGGAGAATTTCATACCTGTCTCCGAGTTTTGCCTTAATGATCACTCTTCCGATATCGTGTAATAGGGCCGCTGTTGAGATCTCCTCTGCCTTCGCCACGTTTAAGCGTTTCGTGATGATATTGGCTGCAGTGGCAGAGCCCAGTCCATGTTCCCAGAATCCCAAGGCATTTTTTTCAGTCATCTCGAAGAGAATAGACGTCAAAACCAGTCCCTTGATGGCGTTGGCTCCTAGCATGACCATTGCAGAAGGTATGGTGGATACACGGCTCGGGAATCCGTAAAACGGGGAGTTTGCAAGACGGAGGACCCTGGCGGACAAGGTCTGATCAGACGAGATCAATCTGGAGATTTTTCTAAAAGACGTCTCGTTGTCATCCAGTAGAGATAACACCTTTACGATGATCCCTGGGATAGTGGGCAGGGAGCGGACGTCCTTGATCACCTTTAGGTACTTGTTGCGTTCATTTTCCACAATCATATTTCCAGATTGTTACGCAGAGATTGAGACCATTTTTGTTTCTGAAGCTCTTCCCCAGGGGGTGTCTGGGGTAATCAACTGGCATAGGCTTCCTATCGGATGGAAAGGAAAAAACTTTACTATGCTTAAAGTTTTTATTGGAAAAGGACTTTCCCGGAGTGGAAAATTCCCTTGTCAGGGGCTGTCTCTTCAAAAACCTATTGCACCTTTCAAATCTCCAATCTACCAGAACAGGTATTACGCTCGGAATGCGCGCTCCATTTTTCTGACAGACCCCCATACCTGAAGGGCGACCAAATGAGTATAATAATTCTGGAAACGACAGTATGCTGTCGAACAAGGGAAGGGTTTTTATTCACTAAAGGTTGAAATTTGTCCAAAAAAGACTTAAAGAGAACACAAAGACATTTAAGCACTTTTAATTAGACTGAAGCTTATTCCTATTCCAGATCTGAACGCCTCCGGCATGCAGGATACATTGGGAATACCGAAACAATATTTGAACCCCTCTCGATAGAACAAACTGTATCGCTAATCGAACCGAGAGGCGTCGCAGTTGATCTAGTGAGCAACTCTATATAAGAGGTTGAGCCCCCGACTTATCTAGCAAATCCTCATGCAAGAGGAACACCAAAATGAGTGATTAACGGTAGAAAGGGAGCATAATTCAAAACGGAATTGGCATAGGCGGCTCTTATCTATTGACAAGGAAAAGACCCCATGTTTTTGTTTCTGCATACCACAGTCAAGAGGGAGCCCACATTTTTTTCTGAGGATCTCCCTGGCAAATTATTATTTACCAGGGGAGATCCTACATCTCAGCCCGGTATTCTTGCTCAAAAAAGGCCTATCTATGTCATAAGATTCTAATTCCCTGAAAAATTCGCTCCAAGGTAATGCCCTGACAAACTGAGAAATACATACAAGGTCTGCTTATCCTTATTTTCTACCTTCGGATTATCAAAGGTGACCACCCATTCCGGGTCTTTTTTGAAGGTCTTCTGTATGATTTTTCCAGGTTTCACCGTCCCCCAGGATTTATCCAGTTTCCCTTTTTTGACATTTTTCGCCACGATTCCGCTTGCCTTTTTCAGCGCCTCGACTTTTGAAATAGGCGCAGCAGGTTCATGAGAGTGGTCGCTGCCGGGGCCGGCAAAAACCAATGGGGTTGAAAGCATAAATAAAACGAGCATATAGGTTGATATTTTTTTCATCTGATCCTCCTAAAAGATTGAGTCGTGACTGTTTTTTTGTGCCTCGATGATTCTTCCTTCCATCTGTTCGTGTTCGTGAAGATGGTTATCCACGCTAAATCCAAAACTGTCCGGATCTGTGGTATGACCATAACCATGTATTTGCACCAAAAATAGGAATGCCCCGGCCATAATCAGCCCCGCATTAGAGACGGTGCTAAACTGGTTGAAAGAGTTGAATCTGCGCCAACTGAGAATAAGCGCCAGCATGATGGTCAGTGCCGTGATCTGTCCCAATTCGACGCCTGCGTTAAAAGAAAGTATTCGCAAGATCAGGCCACTTTCTCCCAAGGGTAATTGCTGAAGCCTTGTCGAAAGACCGAAACCGTGAATCAGCCCAAAGGCAAAGATAACCCACAAGAGATTGGGGGAGGGCATCTTCAAGTATTTTTTAAAGCCATCCAAGTTATCAAATCCCTTGTAACAGACACTGAGAGCGATTACAGCATCAACCAAATGATAGTTTGCTGATATGCTGAAAATCGTGGCAAAGATGAGCGTCAGGCTATGTCCCACGGTAAAAATGGTGATGTATTTCACGATGTCTCGAAACCCGGTTAAAAAAAAGATGACCCCAAAAATAAAGAGAAGATGATCATATCCGGTAAGCATGTGGCTTGCCCCGAGCCAAACATACTGAAGGGTGCCGCCATCGATCATCGCCTGTTTATCTGATTCAGAAATACCATGCGCCATTGCAAGCACCGGGACAAGTATCGGCACAAGCATGCCCGCCATGATCTTCAATTTCTTAAAAGTCATTCTAATCTCCTTTCTCATATTCCGATAGACGCCTGTCATATACCAGATCCCGATTCGGGCGCGCAATGCCCATGAAAAAGATTTCGGTCCCGGGTTGTTGCCGTGCCTCTTCAGAAAAGGGCAAAAAGTTTTAATGATTAATGATTGATGGTTGCAGGAATTTATACTAAATATGGAGGTGCTCGGAGTGAGGGGGATGAAAAATGGGTTACTTGTAGAGGATCGACATTGTGACGTCCCGGGGCCCCGCTTTGAAAATGGAAAAGCATAGAGAGGGCAAGCGAGTCCTGATCTAAGGCAAGTGGATTCTTTTTGAATACTGAAAAGAACTGGAAAGATTGACCTATGTGTGAGGGAAGAAGGCCAACTTGGGAAAGGCTATGGTGAGAGGTATCTATTAAAACATGGAGATCCTGCGCATGTTGATCTTGATTATCTTGATGTTCGTGCCCATGCTTAGCAACCGGAAAAAAATAGGAATGAACAGCAGGTTGATGCTGATGACCCACCACATCACTTTGCACATGTTCGTATTCCGGGTGAAGATGTAGCATCGGTAGATGAAGCATCAGAAAGAGCAGTGCATATATACCGACACGTTGGAAAGAAAAATACTTACTCAATCATCATGCCTTTTGAGAAATTAGCCCTTGGCAATATCGCCTCGTAACATAGACTTTACCATAAAAACAAATAATGCGTGAAAGGCTACATTATTCGGAGTGATCTAAATTCCACAATTTCTGTCAAATTCTAACGAATGTCATTTGAAATCTTCTTCCATTTTCAAATTTCGTTTTTATCGAGTTCAGGGAAAAGAGAGAGGAGGAGTAATCTGAAAAGCCTCACCGATATAAACCTTAAGAAGTAGGGGCTACGATGAGAACGAGAGGGTAAGGCCCAACCATCAGTGGTAACTAGACTCAGAAGAATTTCCATCAGGCACAGACCACCCCATCGATTGAATAAGATAAGGAGTTCTTGCCTTGGAGTAAATTAGTTAAACTACAAGCAGTATATCAACCTGGAGAACTCTATTTTAGGATGCCCCCATTATAGGGGAGGGTTACAAAGGGAAGCCATCTACTGAAGAATAAGATCAGAACCTCTTTCTGAGGAACTATGGAGGCCATATGGCCCAGAGATGTCTGCAACATAGATTCGTCGTTCTGGCCGATACTTACGTTCAGTCGAGAAAGCGGATATGGGCGAGGGTTTCAAAATGGCGTGTGCTTGGGAATAGATCGATGAGCGCCAAGTTTGAAATCTCATGTGCGGGTTTAAGCCTCCCTAAATCGCGGGCAAGCGTTCCAGGATGACAACTCACGTAGATCAGTATTTTAGGTCGGTATCGTTCCACCCAAGTATTCAGGGCTGGGAAGCCCTTCCTTGGCGGATCAAGGAGAATGAGATCGAACCGATTCAAAGGCGATTTTCTTTCGAAGGACTTCAGTGCGGATAAAGCATAAAGGTCCAGATGGATGAGGTCGGGTTGCCTCTTTCCCAGGGGGGCATCCACCATCACCCGTGTTGCCGCATGTGCTTTCACTAAATCGTCGGAAAGATTACCGTCCCCTGCAAAGAGATCGAGAATGGAGGAAACCGCCGTTGCCTTTAAGCTTTCCGTAACGGTACGCCGAAGCACTGCGTTCATTTCGTCGTTTACCTGAGAAAACCCGCCGTGTGCATAAGGCTGGTTCCATTTGATCTTCAATTCCCCGTGGTGAAAGTAGAGTTCGCAGTGTCCGCTGCCGGGATATTCTTCTTCCCGGTTTTTGTTCTCGTAAAGTCTCTTTAGAGCAGCCCGGAGCGCATCGCCTGCAATGATGCAATCGGGGATTTCCACAATACGATCGATGAGGCCGTTAACCAAGCCCAGCTTGTTCTCTCTGTAATGCAGTTGCATCCGGTTACGGTAGCCGGTCCTCCGAGGTGCCGATATGATTTCGAGCTTTGCCATATCGAACGGGATTGGCTGAAACGTTTTTATAAGGGCCGATTTTTTAAATCCCAACTCAGTTTCGTAGTCCGTGTGCAGATAGTCGCAGCCGGGACAGTCTTGAAAGTGGAGGCATTCGGGCGGGGTGCGTTGCTCCGATGACGACTCAAGGGAAATCAATTTGGCAAATCGCACCCCCTTTTTAGATTTACAGATGCGTGCCGTCCCTGTTTCGCCGGGCAGGGTTTTGGCGATAAAAGTGATCTTTCCATGGTTTTTATCGACGCCTTGCCCGAGTGGATCGATGTGATCGATTTGGATTTGGAGAGGCTGATCAGTCATTGTCATACCTTGTACACCGGTAGGTTGCCGGAGAAAAAAGGTGATGCCATTTTCTCCCGCTGCTTATTTCGCCCTTTATCCTTAGGTCAAAACACGATTGACGAAATTTGCAACGAGTTGATTAGATTCAGGTGTCTCTTGGGCATTATTGAGAACCGCTTGAAGATGTGCATTATTTTCGGTGTATTTCTTACTATAGATGCTTAGGCGTTTGACCAAGGTCATATAATCGAGTTCTGGATGAAATTGAAAGGCCCAGAAGGGTTTGTCGGTCACTTTAAACGCATGACAACATTGCTCGGTATAGGCTAGGGTCTCACAATTTGAGGGTGAAGCGACAGCGCGCTCTTGGTGAACGGATACAGCGATGAATGGGTTACTGGTATTTTCAAAAATAGGATCGGTTTTTGCGAGATCAGTGAGGTGTATCGGAATTGTTCCCATCTCAAAATTTTTTACATCACGTATTATTTCTCCACCGAGAGCCCTAACCGCTAATTGAAAGCCAAAACAAGATGCAAAAACGGGTATGGTTTGATCAATACAATATAGTAATAGTGCTTCGCTGGCTTTGATGAAGCGATACCTCCCCGGTTCTAAAACTGAAGCTTCACTTGCCCCACCAACAAATAAAGCATCAAAGTCATTAATAATATTTTGGGGGAAATCTGGGGTATCGAAAACATTTAAAATCTCAATCTGTTCCGCCCTAAGCCCACTGTATTTAACAAAACTACTATGTTCTTCTTTCCTAACGTCTGTATGATTTCGAATTTGCAATAGTAATAACTTTA
>JBHHWW010000059.1:0-10116 GCA_046756725.1 Nitrospiria bacterium
TCAGCATGTCCATCTCCTATTACCCTCCCATGTACATCCCGCCATTGACGTGCAAGACCTGGCCAGTGATGTAGTTGGCCTGGTCAGAGACGAGAAAAGCCACTGCATCTGCGATATTGGCAGGGCTTCCGAGGCGGGAGAGAGGAATTTGTTGTTTCAATTTTTCTTTGATCGATTCCGAAAGGGCGTCGGTCATGGCGGTTTCAATGAACCCCGGCGCGACCACATTGACTGTGATGCCGCGGCTGGCATACTCACGGGCCACTGTTTTGGAGAGACCAATGACAGCCGCCTTGGAGGCTGCGTAGTTGGCCTGCCCGAAATTCCCGATCACGCCGACGATCGAAGAGATCGACACAACCTTCCCTTGACGCCGTTTAGACATAGAAGGAAGCACGGCCTTCATGCACTGATAAACCCCTTTTAAATTCACCGAGATGACGGCATCCCAATCCGTATCCTTCATTCGTAAGAGAAGTTGATCTCGCGTAATGCCCGCATTGTTGACAAGGATGTCGATCTGTCCCCATTTGGCGAGCACAGTTTTTGCCATTTCTTTGACCTGGGATTCGTCGGCAACGTTGGTCTCGATGCCGATGGCTTCTACACCTTGTGCGCTTAACTCGGAAGCCGCAGTCTCTGCCCCGTCGCGATTGAGATCCGAGACTGCAACATGGGCTCCCAGAGACGATAACGACTGGCAGATTTCACGTCCGATCCCCTGTGCGCCGCCGGTGACAAGGGCCACTTTTCCTTCTAGTGTCAGTAAACTCATATCAGGAATGCTCCGGTTTCAAATGGGTCTGCACTTTCTCAACACCGGCAGGGTCGGCCACGTTCATCGTATTGGCGCGTCGATCAATTCGTTTCATCAATCCTGAAAGAATCCGCCCGGGACCGACCTCGACGAAAAGATCTACTTTTTTCATCTGCATTTCTTGAATGGTCTCCTCCCAAAGCAAGGGAGAAGAGAGTTGATCGACCAATCCGGCTTTTGCATCCGGCCAAGAGTAAACCTCTTTCGCTGAAAGATTGTTGATGAGGGGAACCTGCAGATTCTTCCCGTCAATTTTGTCCAGTTCATCAGATAAACGGAGGCAGGCCGGTTGCATCAGGGGGGAGTGAGAAGGGACTGAAACAGCTAACTGAATGGTCCGTTTGGCGCCCGCATTCCTTGCCTGTTCCATCGCCTTTAAAACACTTTCTTTCTCACCCGAAATCACCACTTGGCCCGGAGCATTATAGTTGGCAGAGCTGACTTTTCCGAAACTGGTTGTGACATCTTTGCAGACTCGGTCTATTATCTCTCTTGTTAATCCGATAATGGCCGCCATGGCGCCTTTTCCTTCCTGCACCGCTTCCTGCATAAAACGCCCCCGAAGATGGACTATGCGGACGGCATCAGAAAATGAAAGCGCGTCTGCGGCAACCAATGCGGTGTATTCCCCCAGACTATGTCCGGCAAGCACGGAAGCCGCTTCAATGGGGGCACCGAGAGAACGCCATGCGGCAATACTTGTGACCAAGAGTGCCGGCTGGGTGTATGCCGTTTGATTCAGTTGTGCTTCCGGACCTTCAAAGCAGAGTTTGCCGACATCCCAGCCTAAAACATCGCTTGCTTCTACATAGACCTGTCGGGCTGCGTCAAACTGCGCATGCAGGCCTTGCCCCATCCCGATGTGCTGTGATCCCTGACCGGGGAAGAGAAATGCGATTCCCATTGGTAATTTTATCCCTTCAAAAGATAAGGGCGATCTTGATTAAATTCAATCCCAAAGTCAACAAAAAAACAGGGGTGTTTTGGAACGCCTTTGTCGTGATTAATCAACGACAAATTCACCGCCATCTACACCAATCACGTTGCCTGTCACCCATGCAGCCTTCGGATGAGAAAGAAGGGAGATCACTCCCGCCACATCTTCCGGCGTGGTCAATCGTCCCCAGGGATTTTTGGCCGTTGCCAGACGGATCATTTCTTCATGCCCCGGGATTTTTCGAAGCGCGGGGGTGTCGGTGACGCCGGCACGGATGGCATTGACCGATATTTCATTGGGGCCCAGCTCCAGCGCCAACTGACGAACAAACGATTCGAGCGCCGATTTGGCGGCCGATACAGCCCCATACGATGGCCAGACGCGTTCGCCGCCCGCCGAGGTCATGGCAAAGATTTTTCCACCCTGTGCCATGAGCTGTCTGCGCACTAAGGCTTGTGTCCAATAGATCAGGCTGTTGGCCATGACATCCAGTGTCATCTCCATCTGGGAACGGCTGATGGCAGCGCGTTCCGTCGGTGCGATCATGGGTTTCAGCGTCCCGAAGGCAAGCGAATGAACAAGCACATGCACCTTGGATTTTCTTTCTTCAATTTGCTCAAGGACCCGTTCCCGTTTTTCGGCATCGGCGGCATTGATGTTAAAAAAGACTGCCTGACGACCCATATCTTTAATTTGGGAGGTAATCCGCTCAACATTCGGGAGTGTGCTTTTTCGATCCAGATGGACGCCAAAAATATCCATGCCGGAACGTGCAAGGTCAAGCGCAGCTGCCTCGCCAAAACCACTCGAAGCGCCTAGAATCAGTGCCGATCCTTCCAAAAATTGTGTATTCAAGTCAATTCCCTCCTACGCCGTTTGTTCTATATTAATGAAAATAATCGCTAATACTGGACAATTGCCGAGGCCCAGGTCAACCCGCCTCCAAAAGCGAGAAAAAGGAGTTTGTCCCCTTCCTTGATGGTCCCTTTTTTTACGTCCTCATCAAAGGCCAGGGGGATGGATGCGGCAGAGGTATTTCCGAAGCGGTCAAGATTGATCACCATCTTTTCTTTCGGAAACTTCAAACGATCTGCAACGGCCTTCAATATCCGAATATTCGCCTGATGAGGAATTAACCACTGGATATCCGAGACGGAAAGCGCATTGGCTTTAAGCCCTTCCCGGGCGACTTCTTCCAGGTTTCGGACGGCAATTTTAAATGTTTCACTGCCTTTCATGTGGATGGTGTTCAGATGTTCTTTTAAGACTGTTTCAGAAGGCGGTCGGGTCGATCCACCTCCCGGAACGCAAATCAGATCCCAGAGAGAGCCATCGGTGTGGAGATGAATCGATAAAATGCCTTTTTCTGGATAAGCAGGGGAATCTTTTTCTAAAAACTTGGGTGTGAGTAGAACCGCGCCGGCGCCATCCCCGAAAAGAACGCAGGTGCGTCGGTCCGCCCAGTTCGTTAATCGGGACATGACTTCTGAGCCAATAACAAGGACTTTCTGAAAGGTTCCGCTGCAAATATATTGTTCTCCCACAGAGAGAGCAAAAAGGAATCCGGAACAGGCTGCAGAAAGATCAAAAGCCGCCGCGTTAACCGCACCCAGACGGTCTTGAACGATACATGCGGTTGAGGGAAAAAACATATCGGGCATTGAAGTGGCGAGAATAATCAGATCTACTTCTTCGGGGGAGACCTGGGCGCTTTTTAAGGCTTCATTGGCCGCGTTTACGGCCAGGTCCGAAGTTGCTTGATCTTTCGCCGCGATCCTTCGTTCGCGAATGCCGGTTCTGCCGACAATCCATTCGTCGGATGTTGCAATTTGTTTTTCGAGATCGTGATTGGTGACAATCTGATCAGGGACATAGGAACCTGTTCCAGCAATCTGGGCTCGTATTGGTTTTTTTATGGTCATCTTTGTTATGGACCTGTTTGTCTATCAGCCTTCTTCGGATTCAGCATTAGAAGCCATTGCCTCACTGGAAATCAATGGCGCTGTGAAAGTCTCAATCTGTTCCTTGATATGCTGGTTAACGCCTCTTTCGAAAGACTCTTTGGCCACCCGGATGGCGTTTTTGATGGCATGCGGGGAGGAGTGTCCGTGACAAATAATGCTAATCCCATCGAGGCCCAGAAGCGGCGCACCCCCGTATTCTGCATAATCCACTTTTTTCCGGAATCTTGAAAAAGAAGACTTGAGAAGGGAATATCCCAGTTTTCCAGCCGTTGAAGAGAGAATTTCCTGTTTCAAAAACTGGATCATCGCATCAGAGAGGCCTTCGGAAATTTTGAGCGCAACATTCCCTATAAAGCCGTCACAGACAATGACATCCGCACCGCCCGAGTAGACATCTCTGCCTTCGATATTGCCTACGAAATGAAGGGAGCTTCCCTTTAACATCCCAAAGACTTCTTTGGTCAGTTCATTCCCCTTGCCGTCCTCTTCCCCAATGCTCAATAACCCGATGCTTGGATTGGGAATGCCAAAGATCTTTTCCGCATAAATGCGCCCCATGATGGCAAACTGCAAAAGGTGGCTGGGTTTGCAGTCCACATTGGCCCCGACATCAATCATGATGGCCGTCCCCGTCAAGGTGGGGAGGGGGGTGGCAATCGCAGGGCGTTCTACACCACTCAAACGTCCGAGACTAAAGAGACCTGTGGCCATGCTGGCACCGGTATTTCCTGCACTGATGACCGCAACGGCTTCCCCCTTTTTGACTAAATTTGTCGCAATACAGATGGAAGAGTCTTTCTTTTTTCGAATGACGGAGGAAGGCGATTCGTCCATTGCAACTTGTTGAGATGCGTGAATGACGGATAGAGAAAGATCCTGTGTTCTGTGTTCGGAAAGGGCCTCGGAGACCATTGCTTGATTCCCCACGAGAATCAGTTCAACGTCCAGTTCTCGGGTGGCCTGAACGGCCCCTTCTACAACGGTGGCGGGAGCATTGTCTCCCCCCATCGCATCAACGGCAATTTTCATCATTTGTTTTCGAAATGAGCGGTCTGGATCTAGACTTCTTTCACAGACAGGACCTGTCGTTTTTTATAGGTGCCGCAACTTAAGCAAACAAAGTGAGGCCGCTTTAGTTCGTGGCATTGAGGGCACAGACTTCTCACAACCGGTTTTAGTTTTTTATGGGTTCGTCTTTTATCCCGGCGTGATTTCGATGTTTTACGTTTTGGATTTGGCATTGAGTCCCTTCACTTGAAAGTTTTTTAGAGCCGCCCAACAAAAATCGGGGAGTTCTGTTGGGCAAGCACATTTTGTATCGTTTAAATCTGTGCCGCATTGCGGGCAGAGACCTTGACAGTCTGTCGTGCAGAGAAGTCGTATCGGAAGCGCCAGTAAAAGCTGGTCGGCAATTTCATTATCGATTTCAATTTGATGCCCCTCATAAAAAAACGGCTCACCGACAATATTGTGAAAATTACTTCCCTCTTCACCGGGTTTTCGGGGAGATTCCGGTCGGGGAATAAAGTCAAAGTAAAAATCAACCTGTACCGGATGACCATAGCGTTTCAGACAACGATCACATTCAGAACCCAACGTCGCATCCACACGTCCCTGCACATAAACCTCTTGCTCTTGATGCCGATGTGCAACGAGGTCAATATGCGCTGGAGCAGTTAAAGAAACACCTCTCTCCTTAAAAGCAGGTTCGCTTCCGGTGAGTTCAAAAGATAGATGAAGCCCCGATTGAGGGATTTCTTCAACTTCAATCTGCATGAGAATCCTTTTGCAAAATCCGAAATTATAGGAAAGGGGGGCGGGACTGTCAAGAATAAGGATGTAAATCATTGGGTAGGGATATTCATCTGCACGGCGAGCATAAATTCAACGAACCGATAGGGAGATTCCCCACTCAAGTTGAAGCTCCGGTCTCTCACAGAACTGCAAGTTTCTTTTTTCGGCAAGCCTTGCTTAGGCCACTTGAAATTCTTGACGCTTTTTGAAGGCTTCAGTAGAGTAGACAAGAAGATGAAAACGAGGTGAAGCCATTAAAAAATGGGATGTGGTGATTGTCGGCGCCGGCGCAGGAGGAGTCGTTCTAGCACTTAATTTGGCCAAAAAAGGCTTGCAAGTTGCTCTTCTTGATCAGAAGACCACCCCTTCTTCTTTACCCCGCGGGGAAATTCTTCAACCCAATGGGTTGAAGATTTTGGATCAAATGGGTCTCTTAACCAAACTTCTGCAAGAAGAGATTCATGTCAACAAAAAAGTCCAATTTTTTAGACAGTCGGGAGATTCTCTTTGCACCATCGATTACACGCGTCTTTCATCGCCTTTTTCCTACGCACTCATTCTTCTTCCGGAGGTTTTACAGCGGCTTTTATTAAAGCAAGTATCTGCGTCTTCAAATATAACGCATTTTTGGGGGACGACATTTAGTCGAATTTTGTGGAAGGAAGGACGGGTGGCTGGAGTCGAAGCAGACCATCTCGGAAAATCCCTTGTCTTTCACGCCCCGATGGTGGTTGGCGGGGACGGCGTCCGATCCCCCCTGAGAAAAGCCTTCAAAATAAAACATCGCCTTTATTCTTATGCCGACGGATACGTCACAATGGTTGTTGATCGGCCTCCTGGTTTCAGTGAAGATTCTCATTATTACCTGGGAAAGCGAATGATCTTTGGCGCGTTTCCTGTTTCAGAGAAGAAGATTTACTTGTTCTATCTCGTTCCAACTACGATGCTTGAAAAGGTGAAACAAAATGGTATTGAGGCGTTTAAAGAAACGATTTTGTCGTTAAATTCTCAGATGAAGAGTCTTTTTGAAAAGCCCGTCAGTGAGATTCTTTCATGGGAGAAAACGGCGTATATGCGTTGTTTCCGTGTCGTTTGTGACCGCTGGGTGGTTAACGGAGGCGCTCTCATCGGTGATGCGGCGCATGCGATGAACCCACATGTGGCGCAAGGGAGAAATGCCGCGATGGAAGATGCGCTTGTTCTCTCGGGCGTCATCGAGACTTGTTTCGAACACGGTGATTTTTCTCGAAATAAACTCCAGGCTTACGAAGCCATTCGGCGGTCAAAAATTGACATCCTGCAAGGTCTTGGAGATGAGATGAACTGGCTTTGGAATAGTGGTTTCGCGCCACTTGTTTGGCTGCGGGATAGGATCTTCAGATCTGTTCAGAGTAAAGAGGATATTCACGCCAAGATGCTTTCAATTGTCTCAGGGCTGAAAGTAAATCCATTGAGTCTCTATGACCGATTTCGTTCTCTCGTAAAAGGGTGAAAAAATGAAACTGATTGAATAAAGAATAATAGAATGGGATTATTTGCCTTGAAAAAATTATACGCAGTATATATAGTAAAACGCTTAACCGTTTTCTGGAGGGAAGCATGAATGTTGCGGTCATAGGCAGTGGTTATGTAGGTCTTGTTACGGGGGCCTGCTTTGCGGAAATGGGTGTCAGTGTCACTTGTGTGGATAAAGATGAAAAAAAAATTGCCTATTTAGAAAAAGGCGGGATTCCGATTTATGAGCCGGGGCTGGGGGAATTGGTTAAAAAGAATGTAGAGGGCAATCGACTCTCTTTTACGAGTGACCTGGCGGAGGCCGTTGAAAGAGCCCTGGTTATTTTCATCGCAGTCGGGACGCCCCCAAGGGGAGACGGATTTGCCGATCTGTCTCAGGTGGAAAAGGTGGCTGAAACGATTGCGGACAATATGAATAGCTATAAGGTGATTGTCACCAAGAGCACGGTGCCGGTTGGGACGGGCGATCGGATTAAGAAAATTATACGAGATCGCCTCAAAGAAGACTTTAACTTTGACATTGTCTCAAATCCCGAATTTTTGAGGGAAGGTTCTGCAATCGAAGATTTCCTTCGCCCGAATCGGGTTGTTATTGGAACGAGGAGCCAGCAGGCAGCGGCAATCATGCAGGATCTTTATCGTCCCCTTTACCTGATTGAAACGCCGATGCTCGTCACAGATATTGAAACCGCTGAAATGATCAAGTACGCTTCAAATGCCTTCCTGGCAACGAAAATTTCCTTCATTAATGAGATTGCGAACCTGTGTGACAAGGTGGGTGCCAATGTTCAGCATGTTGCAAAAGGCATGGGGCTGGATCGTCGGATCGGTCAGAAATTCCTTCATGCTGGGCCGGGGTATGGTGGATCTTGTTTTCCAAAAGATGTTTCGGCCTTATACCAAATTGCAAAAAACGCTGATTACAAATTCAAGATTGTTGATGCTGTCATGAAAGTTAACCGAGAGCAGAGGCAACTAATGGTAGATAAAATCTCATCTGTGGTTGGCGAGGTGAAAGGGAAGCGGTTTGCCATGATTGGGCTTGCGTTCAAGCCGAATACCGATGATATGCGGGATGCCCCGTCCGTTGATATTATTAAAGCGCTTCAAAAAATGGAGGGCGAGGTTGTCGCTTGTGACCCAGCCTCGGTGAGTGAAGCGAAAAAGGTCTTGTCGAATGTGACTTTTGTGTCCGATCCCTACGAAGCTTCAGAAGGGGCCGACGCCATGATTTTGATGACGGAATGGAACCCTTACCGAAATCTTGATCTGGACCGTATTAAAAAGGCGCTTAAGTCTCCTGTCGTTGTTGATTTACGGAATATTTATGATCCCAGTCGGATGAACTCTTTAGGCTTTAAGTATATCAGTGTAGGACGTCCCTCTGAAGGGTGCCCTGCTTCCTGAGGGATGTGTTTCGCGGTCGTTTTTCTATAGAGAAAGAAGAGCCTGAATGCACCTTAAGAATGATGATGTTTCGTTTGTCGCTGGTTTTCTCCAGTGGTGGGGTAATTTTTGAAGAATGTGCCAAATGAAGTTGAGTCATCTAGGCCAGATACTTCTGTTCGTCCGGAGGCGCGTCTCCTGAATCCCATTCCAAAAGTTTCTGGAATTGGAGAAGAAGAATTGTGTTCCTTGGTCAGGAGACGGGCTCAACCGGGGATTATCATCTTGAATCAGGAGGGGGAGGCTCTTTATTTAAATCATGATGCAGAATCTTTCCTGGGGCGATTGATGTCAAAATCACACGTCCCAGGTCCGAAGAATGGAACTCGCTCTCTCGAACGTAACCCTGTGAAAGGGGGTAATGATGAACGCTTCGTTCTGCCGGAGATCATTTACGAACTTTCGGATCATTTTAATAAGATGATCCGCTTGGAGGAAGGCTTGTCGGGAGAAGATCTGCCAACCGTAAATCGAATTTGTATTCACGAAGGGGCTGTTTATCTTCTCAGGGCATTACTTTTGCGACAACAAGACGTTTGTGATCAGAATCAAAATAAGCACATAATGGTATTAATAGAAAAGGTTTCCAAGGGGGTCCGAGTGGATCAGATGAGTGAAACCACACGGTTGACTCGCCGAGAACAGGAGGTTGTTCACTTACTCCTGGAGGGAAAGACAAATAAAGAGGTTGCCGTTTGTATTCGTATTGGAGAATATACCGTGAAGGACCATATTAAGAGAATTATGAAAAAGCTTGATGTAACCACCCGTGCTGGAATTGTAGCAAAAGTTCTTCGTCACCATTTTCCCTCTTAGTGGTCTTTTCCCCCCTCGTTTGGGGGGCTTGACGCATGATTTATTTTTTTTCTAAAGTAGTAATAAATCTTGTATAAAAAACTTTATTCCTCTGATATAATCTTCCAGTAAAACCAGCTACACTTCTTGAGTTGAACTTCCCTTAAGAGGACTTGGTTTATGGATGGTATTTGTGTCAGTGTTCTTGAATTGCGTTTCTTGGGGGTGGTTTATGGATAGAGGTAGAAGTACTCTTGTTGTATTCTGTGTCGTGTCCTTTTCTCTTTTGGTGGCTTGCGGTGGGATTAGTATCGTTCCTGGTCCAGATGAAGCGACTGAAAGTTTTAATTTTTCTGCCTCGAATGAAGATCAGTTACTTGCTTCAATTTCTCCGTCACTTCCCCCCTCTCTTGCCGGTGAAGAATCTGAGGATTACATCCTATGGGCTGAAGATGTTGTGGAGGTCTTGGTCTGGAAGAATGCAGACCTCTCCAGGGTTGTTTCGATACGTCCAGATGGGAAAATTGCACTCCCTTTAGTTGGAGATATAGAGGCCGCCGGGCTTACACCGAGCGAGTTGGCAAGCTTCATTAAGGGGTCTCTAAAGAGATTTAAAAAGTCTCCTGAAGTTTCCGTAATCGTTAAGGAAATTAATAGCTTGTCGGTTTTTGTGGTTGGAGAGGTGGCCAAGCCTGGCAAGCTTCAGCTTCGAAGTGAAACAACCTTTTTGCAGGCGATTACGCTTGTCGGTGGTTTTACTGAATTTGCTGAGGTGGAAAAAATCGTTCTCTTGAGGCGGGAAAATGGAGATGAAAAGCGCTTTATTATCGATTACAACAAGATTGTAA
>JBHHWW010000060.1:0-9674 GCA_046756725.1 Nitrospiria bacterium
CTTCCGTTTGACATGATCTTACACTATTCATCGTCTTGTGACGACACCATCTAGGCTAAAAATCCAAAAACTTGTATTGCTGAAATACTGTGGGGTCTAATAATACGTGGCTTATTTTTCATACAGCAGGTCTGTTTTTGCCGCCATGATAAAATCATTAACGTGTAACCCATGGATTTTATGTGTCCACCAGGAGACTTCCAAGCTTCCCCATTCTGTCAGAAGTGCTGGGTGATGATTTTCCGTCTCTGCAAGTGTACCTATTTTGTTCGTCAATGCGAGCGCATCCAGAAAGTTTTTAAACTTGAACTTTCGGGTCAGGTGGTTCACAGCATCGATCTGAATGATTTTCCATTCCGGAATTTGGGGTAAAAAAGAGCGAATTTCTTCTTCTGTAGCAAGAGGTGCCCCAACGCGACAGGCGACACATGTTTTTTTGTTTAGATCAGTCATTATTTTTCTCCCAAACGAACTCATGAAAAGTGGTAAGAGACTTTTCCCCTAGATGGAAAAATCAGGTTAGCATAATACGCGAACTTGAAAAAGCCGATATGAGGCAACGAGGTGGGCTTGACAAGAGAATCCTGTATATTGTTTATTGCGTCAATCTCCATGTGAGGGAGTGAATGTCCCGTATTTCTACCATTTTTTTATTATTCTTTTTGCTTCCCACTTCCGTACTGGCACACCAAGGGCCTCTTGATGTGTACGGTTGTCATCACAATAAAAAGCTAAATCTCCATGAGTGTCACGAAGGACGTTTGCAGGGTCAGGTCTTTCTTAATGAAGAGGATCAACTGGATGGATTTAAAGAAAAATTAAAAAACTCCGGCTTGATTTTTGGAAAAGTTGTTGCGGTGATTGATGGAGATACGATCAAGCTTTGGAAGTCTCCAGGGGTTATCAAAATTGGTCTTTCCGGCATTGATAGTCCAGAAAAAAAACAGCCTTACGGAGAAGAAGCAGCACAATTTCTTTCGGACATGGTCTTAAACAAATATGTCATTATTAAGCCGATGACGGGTAGACATCTCGGTCGTGTCATTAGTGAAGTCCTTCTTCCGGATGGAAGGATGCTCAGTAAAGAGCTTCTCAAGGCAGGACTGGCCTGGTGGGACAAGCCGCATTCTAAAGACGCTTCATTAAATGAATTACAGAAAGAGGCGAATAGGGGAAAACGTGGACTTTGGCAGGAGCATGATCCTGTGCCCCCTTGGAAATTCAGAGAGATAAACAAACGGAAGAAGTAGTACTCTTCAACATAAAAATAGTATTGAAGGGTATTCGAATATTGTTCCTTACGTGTTCACCACTATTTGTAACCCACCCGATCCATCAGTTTAATAGCCTCTTTTTGCAATTCACCTGCTTTTGACAGGTTTACCTGATCTTGTTTGAAGGTCCCCCATGCAGCCACTTCGGGTGCCGGTTTAACCTTCGGATTGGCTGGATATTCAAGGTTCAGGTTGGAAAAAAGTGATTGAGCCTGCGGCGATGAGAGCCATTCCAGAAAATGGGTCGCTTCTTTTTTGTGCTTGCTGTGCTGGGTCACACCGGCGCCGGAGATATTCACATGAACCCCACGGTCTTTCTGATTCGGCCAAAAAAGCGACAGAGGAAGGCCTCCTTTTTTTCTTAAAAGACGTCCAAAGTAGTAGGTATTTACGATACCGACATCGCACTGCCCTGCCGCAATTGCTTCTAATACCTTGGTATCGCTTGAAAATACCGGGGCAGCAAGATTCTTAACCCAAGAACGCAGATTCTGCTCAACTGACTTTTTCTTATGGTCAGCAATCATTGTCGCCACAAGTGATTGATTATAAACTTTTTTGGAAGTTCTAAGACAGAGGCGTCCCTTCCATTTTGCGTTCCCTAAGTCTTCGTAAGTCGATAATTCCGAGGATTTGACCTTCTTCGTATTGTAGGCAATAGTCCTCGCCCGAATGGACAGACCATACCATTGACCTCCCGGGTCGCGAAGATGAGAGGGAATATTTTTTTGAAGCAACTTGGAATGAATCGAAGCCAAGACCCCCTTTTGGGCAGCATGCCAGAGGTTCCCGGCATCGACGGTAATCAATAGGTCGGCCGGGGTGCTGGACCCTTCTGCCCTGAGGCGGGCAAGAAGGGATGCTGCCTTGTCTGTCAACAATTGCACTTTAATGCCCGTTTTAAGTGTGTACTTGTCAGTGACCGGTTTAATTAGATGCTCTTTTCGAGCGGAATAAACAACGAGCGTTTCGGCACCTAAGAGCGGTTGCACTGAAACAAACTCCAATCCAATGGAAAGGATAAGACTAAGTAGACAAACACTGGATTTCCTGCTGAAAGAAAACATCAAGTCACTCTCCTTTAACGAGGATGATTTTTTGTGCGCTTCGTGTGGACGTACAGGATCGTTTTGAACTTTTAATGCGTGCCATGATAACCAATCTCAATATCTATATATGAAAAAGAGAAGGTCGTCAAGTTTCTAGGTTTGGTCTCTATACTCGTTTACGGTAAGGAATCACCGCATCCATCTGACTTATTTGAGGTACCCAGTAAGTCAGAAGAAGGATTGTGATAACGAAATGCAGATCAGCGAGGATCTTTCTGTGTTGTTCAGGAAATCAATTGTGTATTTTTAACTTTTCTTTGCCGTCTCACCGCAACAAAGAAATATGGCGATCAGCTAATGCCCATTTCGACTGCGTGAACGACGATAGATTTTGAAATCAAATGACCTTCATTTTTTTCGAATGTGATAACGACTGTATCGTTTACATGAACTGTTTTAAGGAGATTGTCTTTTGTGATAAAAGGTATGGCTTGTCTCGTTTCCGCATCGACAATTGTCAGAATGCCTTTAATCGGATCGATGATTTTCACAATCCCCATGTGTTTCCCGTTCCCGAGATTGGAGCAAGCCATAGTGAACCCAATCACTCCGAAAAGCACAAAAAACACCGTGACAATTCCAATCGTTGATCTTATTTTTTGACTGTTTTTCATTTTTTATCCCTCCTTTTATGAAGTTATCGTAAGCCTTTTTTGATTCTTGCGTCAACTTAATTTTACGCTGCCAAGCGGATCGATAGATGAGGTGAATGGATCTATGATTATAGTATAAAATATTGATTCTATTTGTTTTTTAGTTTGAAAATTGCATTCGTTCTTTCAATGCACTAAGATGCCTCCCCATGAAGATCAAGCTTCATCATCCAAGCAGGGAAGTCTCTATGCAGGGCCCGAAACCCGTATCCACCATTCTTGCCAAGTTGAACCTCTCTCGAGAGGGCCACCTTGTAATCTGTAGTGACGAATTGTTGCCTGAAGATGCAATGGTTCCTGAAGACGGTATTGTCGAAATACGTCCTGTTATTTCAGGAGGATAAATGAAGTGTCGACGTTGTCGGGAGTCAGCAGTGATCAAGATGCCGAGGCACAATACAGCTTTTTGTCCGTCTTGTTTCCATATTTATTTCTACCAACAAGTAGAAAAAGCAATCTCTTCTGGTGGGATGTTTCAAGAGGAAGAAAGAGTCTTGGTGGCCGTGTCCGGCGGAAAAGATTCGCTTGTCCTTTGGGATGTCTTGATCCATCTCGGCTATGCCGCTGTGGGACTTCACCTGAATCTGGGGATTGACCGATATTCTGAAACTTCTCAAATGAAAGTCATTGATTTTGCAAGGTCGCGCAATTTGGAATTGATTATTCAGGATTACAAAGAGGATGATGGTCTGGGCGTTCTTGAAGTTGCGCGAGCGTCAAGGCGTCCTCCCTGTTCTGCCTGTGGCACCATGAAACGCCACCACTTTAATCGCATTGCGATGGACAAAGGTTTCAACGTGCTTGCAACCGGTCATAATCTGGACGATGAAGCGGCGAGACTCTTTGGGAACTTGTTATCGTGGCAGATCCCTTATCTGGAAAAGCAAACACCGATCCTCTCTGATGACGGCGGAAAATGGGCAAAAAAGGTAAAGCCACTCTATCGTCTTCCAGAACGGGAAATTGCCGCCTACGCTGTGCTGAATAATATTGACTACATTATTGAAGAATGCCCGATGTCCAAAGGGGCAAAAACATTTCTCTACAAAAAAATGTTGAATCAGATCGAAGAAAAATCGCCAGGAACGAAACATCAATTCTATTTTGGCTTTTTAAAACAGAGAACGTCTATCTTTCCATCCCATGCTGAAAAAGATACGAGAACATGCAGCGTCTGTCATCAACCGTGTGGGGGAGAGGTTTGCAGCTACTGCCGACTTTTAAAAAAGGTGGCTCTCTGATGATTAAGCCGTTGGTTCCCGGAGATCCGCTTCATCTGGTGAATAAAAAAGGCAAGATTTATCGCATTACTTTGAAAACAGAGGGAACCTTTCAATTTAGCGGAGAGACCATCGCACATGATGAAATCATCGGACAGGAAGATGGGACTGAAATCGCGCTTTCACGCGGCACCCGTTTTTTCATATACAGACCCACTCTGGCTCAGTATACCAATCACATGCCAAGAGGGGCCCAAGTCCTATATCCAAAAGATCTGGCCATCATTCTCATGTGGGCAGATGTTTATCCGGGTGCGACGGTGGTTGAAGCAGGCATCGGTTCCGGAGCCTTAACCCTGCCTCTGCTGCAGGCCGTCGGGGAAAAAGGACAGGTTGTTGCCTACGAAATCAGGGAGGATTTTGCGACCTGTGCGTTAAAGAATCTCAAGGCGTACCTCACACCGGAAATGGTTGAAGAACGCCTCTCTTTCCATCAACAAGACATCTATGACGGCATTATAGAGTCGGATGTGGACCGTATTATTCTTGATTTACCCGAGCCCCATCGCGTGGTTCCTCATGCTGTAAAGAAACTCCGATCCGGAGGTATTTTTCTGTCTTTTCTCCCTACGGTTCCTCAGGTGGAAAGGGTTGTTCAGGCCCTGGAACAGACAAAGGTTTTTGAATCCATCGACACCTTCGAAACATTCCTTCGCCCCTGGAATATTGATGGCCGAAGTGTCCGGCCGAACCTCAGAATGGTCGCCCACTCAGGTTTTATCACGACGGCCCGCCGTGTCAAACGACTTCCCCGGAGAAGCGACTAGAAAAACGACATCCCCTTGCTTGCCCCCTCAGCCGCCGTAGTATATTGTCTTTATTTCTTAACTATCTATAAATAGGAGCTTAAATAAAGAATGACAACAGATGTATTGAAAGAACCCGGTTTTAGCCAGTTTTCCCTAAGTCCAGAAGTATTAAAAGCGGTGAATGATGCTGGGTATGAAGCCCCTTCGCCCATACAGGCCGAAATCATCCCGTATGTTCTGGAGGGAAGGGATGTCGTTGGACAGGCCCATACAGGTACAGGAAAGACAGCGGCGTTTGCATTGCCCTTATTAACCAGAATCAATTTGAAATGCCCCACACCTCAGGTATTGGTTTTGACCCCAACTCGAGAATTGGCCATCCAGGTTGCAGAGGCTTTTCAGTCCTATGCATCCCATATGAAGCGCTTGCATGTACTTCCGATTTATGGAGGACAAGACTATGGGGGCCAGCTTCGGCAGCTCAAGCGCGGCGTCCATGTTGTTGTCGGGACTCCTGGGCGGGTCATGGATCATATGCGGCGAAAGACCTTGAACCTGGAATCTCTGGTCTGTCTGGTTTTGGACGAAGCCGACGAGATGCTTCGGATGGGATTTATTGATGATGTCAAGTGGGTTCTGCAGGAAACGCCGCCCGAACGTCAGGTCGCCCTCTTTTCGGCAACGATGCCAAATCCCATTCGTAAAATTGCAAAACAGCATCTGATAGATCCGAAAGAAATTTCGATCAAGATGCCTACAAAAACAGCCGAGTCCATTCGTCAACGTTATTGGATGGTTAGTGGGTTTCATAAACTCGATGTGCTTACGCGAATTCTTGAGGTAGAAGTTTTTGAGGCAGTCCTTATTTTTGTTCGAACCAAAGTAGATACCGTGTCGCTGTCTGAGAAACTGGAAGCCCGTGGATATGCATCAGCCCCTTTAAATGGAGATCTCACGCAAAGCAAACGGGAAAAGACGGTTGAGCAACTGAAAAACGGAAAGATCGATATTGTGGTCGGCACGGATGTCGCCGCACGCGGATTGGATGTAGAACGGATCAGCCATGTGATTAATTATGACATTCCAAACGACACGGAAGTTTACATCCACAGAATTGGTCGGACAGGCCGGGCGGGACGCAGCGGAGAGGCGATTTTGTTTGTTTCTCCCAGAGAAAGGCGACTCTTGGGTGAGATCGAGCGGGCGACAAAACACAAAATCGAGTTAATGAAGTTCCCTTCGACTGAAGTCATCAACAACACGCGGATCGCACGTTTTAAACAACGCATTACCGATACTCTTGCGCTAGAAAATCTTGATTTTTTCTCTGAATTGATGGAGCAATATCGTCAGGAGCACGATATTCCTGCCTTGGATATTGCCGCAGCGCTTGGCAAGCTGTTGCAAGGCGACAGTCCACTTTTGCTGGAAGACAAGCCTGAACTTAGAAAGCCAATGAGAGATAAGCAGGTTTGGAAAAAGGAAAAATCCTTTTCGAGGCGAAGAGAGACGTCTTTTGCACCTGAAGAAGGGATGGCCAGCTATCGCATTGAAGTGGGGCATGTCCATGGGGTCAAACCAGGGAACATTGTGGGCGCAATTTCTAATGAAGCAGGTTTGGAAAGCCAGTTTATCGGGAAAATTAAAATCTCTGATGACTTTAGTGTGATCTCATTACCGGACAATATACCTCAACACATTTTTCGAAAACTTAAAACCGTCTGGGTTTCCGGAGCGCAACTGAATATTTCGAAATTGGGACAACAGAAAAAAGACCAGGGATTTAATAAAAGAAGTCCCTTTTCCAGAGAAAAGCCTTCAAAAAGAGTCTTCCGGGGGAAAGATCATCCGCGTCGTACAGGGAATCGTTAAGTAAAACTGCTTTCGTTTACGACTCAACCCTCATTTCCTGTGAGATTTTTTGATTGCTGGGTCGGGAGAGACAAAAGAGAGTGTAAATGCAGATCCCTCTGCGGAAAAGGAATTTCGATTTCGTTTTTTCTGAATTTCTGGACTATTGAACAATTTAGAGTAGAGCGCACTTCGCGATCTTTTTTTGGGTCGTTGATCCATACGCGGAGGTTCATATTCCAGGATGAATCTCCAAATGCTTCGAAAAGAACTTCCGGGGCAGGACTATCTAAGACTTCCGGACTTTCTTTCCCAACTTCACGAAGCGACTGGAGAACTGTTTCCAAGTCAGAATTGTATGAGACCCCAATTGGGATATCCAGGCGTACTTTCGGGTCCCCATGAGACCAATTCACAACCGTCTTCGATATAAACTCGGAATTTGGCACGATAATCGCGATATTGTTGAGAGACCGTACCGTCGTCGAACGGATATTGATCTCTGTTACATCTCCTTCAGTCTCGCCGACCGTCACCCGATCTCCGACTTTAATATGCTGCTCTAATAATAGAATCAGGCCGGAGATGAAATTAGAGGTAATATTTTGGAGTCCGAAACCGATTCCAACAGAAAGAAAACCGAAAAAAACGAAAAGACCGCTCAGATCAATTCCGATAATCTGAAACGCAATAATGACTCCGATGAGCAAGGTGCTGTATTGAATAATACGTGAGAGCGAATATCGTGTCCCTCTCTCTAATTGAGTTCTAGGAAATACCTTTGTCAACAGAACGGTTCTTAATATGCTCGCGCCCTTGATAAAAACGAGATTGACGATGGTAAAGGCAATGATTGCGCGAAGAGTGATGTCCGTTTGAGCGACTTGAAAAATAGGGTAACTCAAAATTCCGTCTAGAATTTTAAAAAACAGCATTGTTCTCCATATGTGGAGCAGGAAGTTATGAAGTCCGATTTTGAACGAAATTTATCCAAAAGTCGAACGCTTCCGATAAATTGAATGAAGCCGTATTTTGTGAACGCAGAACTGAACACGAGCCCAGTTTTCCAAAGCAATCGCCGATTTTTGCTTAGAAACCGATATTGACAGCGAATTCAGGAACATGTTAGAAACACAGCCCTTCCAAAGTAGCGAGCCGCTAGCTCAGTTGGTAGAGCATCGCCCTTTTAAGGCGAGTGTCCTCGGTTCGATCCCGAGGCGGCTCATTGAAATTTATTCAATAAAACAAGGGGTTTAAGGTTGTTCAAGGCTTTAACCCTCTTGTTTTGTTAAGCCATTTAACAGATTATAAATGGCACATTTTACTCTCCTGCTTCTTTCAACAATTCAATATTGTCGTTGACCGCTGGACCTCGTATCGCTGCCGTCGTTTGCTGGAGCTTTCCTCCATCTAATTCCCGACGGCAATATTATATCGTGTCAATTAATTGATGTACACACAGTGAGAACAAAAAACCGGAACTCCCGGATGATTGAGATTCTGTTTCGATTCCTCTAATATGCCGAGCCATGTTTGCCTTGATTCCCGTCCTTTTTTTTCTTTCCGGATTTACGGCACTGATCTACCAAATGGTTTGGATGAGGGAGTTGATCCTGGTTTTCGGGGCCTCGATGTTTGCAATATCCACTCTGTTGACCGCTTTTATGGGGGGATTGGCGCTTGGAAGCTGGATCTTTGGGAAACGTGCAGACAAATTTCAGAATCCCCTTTTTATCTATGCACTTCTTGAAGTAGGCATCGGGGCTTATGCCTTTATTGTTCCACTTCTCTTTTCCATACTGATTCCTGTCTATAAGTCGCTTTCAAACCTTTTTGAATTTTCTTTTTACGCCTTCAGTCTGGTCCGGTTTATCCTCGCAATTCTCATTCTTCTCCTTCCGACCGTTTTAATGGGTGCAACACTTCCTGTTTTGTCTCAACTTTACAAAAACAGGAAAAGTGTAGGAAGAAGGGTTGGTCTACTCTACGCCTTCAACACACTCGGTGCAGTGATTGGCGTATTGGCAGCAGGTTTTTTCCTCCTCCCTGCACTCGGTCTTCAAAAAACCGTTTTTCTTGCAGCAGGATTAAATGGTTTGATCAGCCTACTTGCTTTTTTTCTCGGTCGCTTGAAATCATCCGTGATCGTACCCGTTCTTTTACCTGAAAAAATAGATCTTCCTAAAAAAGAAAAACGAACCAGTCAAAAAGTTCAACCGGTGTTATCGAGGTGGGATACCCTTCAGAGAAAGGTCCTTCTGACGGTTTTTGCGATTTCTGGTCTCTCTGCCATGATCTACGAAGTCGTTTGGACTCGTATTCTTACGCTTATTTTAGGCTCTACGGTTTATTCCTATGCAACGATGCTCTCGACATACTTGATGGGACTTGCCATTGGCAGCTTTATTTTTTCTTTGCTCCTGAAACGTTTTTTCCGTCCCCTTCTTCTTCTGACCCTGATTCAGGGAGGAATCGCATTATTCGGCTTTCTAGGCGAGTTTGTCTTTCCCCGCCTTCCTGATATTTTCGTCGAAATTATGTCCACCTTTCATACGTGGCGTCTGGTGAGAGATACCACAAAGTTTATTCTCTCTGCTGCGGTGATGCTGCTGCCGACGATTTTGATGGGTGGCGTATTTCCACTCGTGATTCATATTCTCACAAAACAAAATCCATCAAAAAAAGAAAGTCTCGGATCGATTGTCGGATGGGCATATGCCGTGAATACGGTTGGCACCATTATTGGTTCTTTTGCTGT
>JBHHWW010000061.1:0-9385 GCA_046756725.1 Nitrospiria bacterium
TGAAGATCCTGCATCTTTCATAAATCTATAGAGGTCTTCAGCCGTGATGTGCCGTTCGGCTTCCATAAATGCGCGAAGAACCGCACTCCTCTCCTTTGTCGCCTTCAAATGATGTTTGCTGATATGGCTCTTTAAAATTTCTTCTTCTTTTTTCATAGGCTTTCTCTCAAAAAACATCTCGGAAACATTCTGTTTTCATCGACACAATCTAGAAAATACATCTGAGAGTCAATATCAAAATTAAGGACATAATAAGGACATCTTTTTTTCTTGTCAAGCGATTAAAGGGCTGTTATTTCGAACAGTTTTTTGAATGCGATCGAATATATTTTTCGATTTATAAAGAAAGGATTTTCCGGTCGAGGCTTCGGTACTGAACAGCCTCGGAAATATCGGTGGAGGAAATTTGTTCCCGTTGATCAAGGTCGGCGATAGATCGACTGACCTTCAAAATTCGATTATAGGCCCGTGCAGAAAGTCCTAGTCGATCCATTGCCAATTCCAGCAAGCGCTTCGATGTCTCATCGATTCGGCAAAACTGCTTCAAATGACGCGGTCTTAACCGGGCATTGCTGTGGATACCTTCTTTTTCGTAACGAGCCAACTGAAAGGCCCGGGCCACCTGCACGCGTTTTCGAATTGTTTCAGAAGATTCATCATTTGTTTCGATGCTTAAATCTCGAAATGGAACGGCAGGCACTTCAATATGAAGATCAATCCGGTCCAAAAGCGGGCCGGAAACCTTTGAACGGTAACGCTGGATGGCTATTGGGGTACACACACAATTTCGGTGTGGATCGGTAAAATAACCACAAGGACAGGGGTTCATTGCTGCAACCAACATCATTCTCGAGGGATATGTCAAAGAAGCATTGGCGCGTGAGATGGTGACTTTACCTTCTTCCAGAGGCTGCCTCAGCACTTCCAAAACATTTCGCTTGAATTCAGGAAGCTCATCTAAAAAAAGAACCCCGTTGTGCGCCAGGCTCACTTCACCAGGTCTGGGGATCTGTCCGCCGCCAATCAAGCCTGCATCGGAAATGGTGTGATGCGGTGCGCGGAATGGACGTGTAACCAGTAAGGGATGTTCTTTTGAAAGGAGTCCGACAACACTGTGGACCTGCGTCACTTCGAGGGACTCTTCAAATTGCATTCGGGGAAGAATTGACGAAAATCTTTTTGCCAGCATGGTCTTACCGGAACCCGGCGGCCCCACCATAAGCAGATTGTGGCCTCCTGCGGCCGCAATTTCCAAGGCGCGCTTCGCATGAGCCTGCCCTTTTACTTCAGAATAATCCTCATGGTAAACGGATTCTTTGGCAAAAAGCAGATCAATATCGACCGAAACAGGTGAAATCGACTCTTTTTCATTCAGGAACTCCACAACTTGGGGCAGTGTCTCCACACCGATAATATCAATTCCAGAGACAACAGCCGCTTCCAAAGCATTTTTTGATGGAAGAATAACCCCGGTCATTCCCAGTTTTTTGGCTAAGATGGCAATTGGAAGCGACCCTTTGATCGCCTTAATACTGCCATCCAGTGAAAGCTCTCCGACAATCAAAAATTTTTCAAGCAGCGATCCTTCAAGAACCCCTTCTGCGGCAAGAATGCCCAAGGCCATTGGAAGGTCAAAAACAGCACCCTCCTTCTTCAGGTCTGCAGGGGCAAGATTAATCGTAATTTTTTTTACTGGAAAATGAAAACCGGTGTTTTTGATGGCAGAACGAAGACGGTCTCTGCTTTCTTTAACCGATAGGTCAGGAAGACCCACGATCGAAAGCATCGGAAGCCCCTGTGCCAGATCCACTTCAACATCAATCAGATGGGCCTCAACACCATAGAGCGCCGCACTGAACATTTTTGAAAGCATCTACTTTATTTTCGCTGGGGTCTAAGTGTAAGAACGATGGATTAGAAAATGAGTCTTGCGCGCAATCTCTCTTTAATTTCTTCCATGCGTTTGTGATCGGGCGTATCTGAAACCCAACGTCCGAGTTCCATCGAAAAAGCTTGCTGTTCAAGCGAGAGATTTAATCGAAAAGGGGCTTTGTTTGCAACTTCCACAAGCAATCGACTTCTCTTCACCGGAGTACCGATGATTAACCCGACCTGATGAACTTTCCAGGTTGTTTGAAAAAAACCAGCTTTTTCATCGTCAATTGCAATCCGGTCATAAAAGAGAAGACTTGCTTCTTTTGCGGACTTCCAACCCTGTTTATACTTCATCCGAGCATCAGGGAGGGAAACTTGAAGTGCAGAGGGATATTTTAGAAAGTTCGAAGGGCGAACACAAGCGGACAAAACAAAACACAGAAGGGCAATTAAACCAATTTTATTGATTGAAGTGCTATCCATGATGAACACAATTTCGTCCAGTATTTTCCGGAAAAAGCGTTGAGATCACCCAATCGTATTTCTCAGGAAAGAAGGGGACGGTTTTTCCTGATGATTGTTTACCCATGAATAAAGAGAAGGTTGTTTTTCTTGATCAAGATATTCTTTAAATCGGATGCCATAAGAATTGCCCGCAGACCCTTTGTGTACGGCAACAATTCTTCCATCAACGTTTTCCTCAAAAAAGATTCCACTCAATTTACCGCTCAACCGGGTCGCCAACTCACATCCCAAGTCAAAAGATTCAGAAGTATGGAGGAGAAGGCCACCCATGCTCAAATTGCTGATACTCACCTCCAATGGAAGACCTTCGATAAGGACGCTGGCTTTACCAAAAAATGGAACACGCACATGCTGTCTTTTATTCATAGGGAGGGTTTATACCATGTCTGGAAACAATTCACAATCTTGCCTGATAAAAAACACAGCCATCTGAATTGACCAACCTTTGCCATTACTTCCCGTATGATGACTGACCGCCTGTTTCCAGTTGCACGCGTTCCCTGCTTGCCCGATGAAAAAGATCATCATCAATATAAGTAATCGAGTAATCTTTCACATTGTCCACTTCATTGACCTGTAAAATCATTCGCGTTAAGCCATCGTCCCAAAAAACAAGCTTCACATCAGGAAGAATGTTGATACGAGGGCTTCCATATTGCTCAGACCATGTATCGATTGCACCGTCCAAAGCGAAAGACTTTAAAGTTTGAGGTTGATAGTTGATTTCTATTCTAAAAAGACGCTCCTTATAAAAATCAACAATCACACTTGCAATATCAGACGGAAAAGGATTTAGATTAAGGCTGTAACGCCCTTCCTCTTGAAACTGTCCAATGGCTGGAGGCACTTCTTCTCCCTTGACCGATTGGAGGAATTTATCAACCGACATGCCGAGAAAAACAGGACCATGCTTGCGAGGAACAGGGTCTGCGTCCTTAATAATCGCATGAATTGCTAAAAGCTCTGAGGGGAAAAATAATGAAAATAAAAAAACCACAGGGATACAATTTTGGAAAGAAAAAAAAAGAGAAGTGCGTTGATTCATGATCAAATATTCATTGACCAAAAATAGATGTTGTGTGTAAACATCGCAGTTTTTTTAAAACTTCCAATGCCTTAACATAGATGCAAGAAAAATCACCACCACACCCAACGCAAGCGTGACCCGGGTGAATCCAAGACCAGGAATAACAGGTTGATTTTCCTGGTCAGCGTCCGGATCTTTGCTCCGTGTATGAATTAAATCAAATAGTGGGAAACAAGCCATCGCCACAACTAAAAAAACCTTTACGGCCAAGGCAGAAACATACCCAGGTGGAATGGCATCATGCCCGACTCGGCGGAACCCCATATTCATTCCACCCGTAACGACCAGGATCAGGAGGAACAGTATGGAAAAACCCCGAAAGCGCTTCGATATTTTCAGGATTGTCTCTTTAGAAAAATCTCCTGTTTTCAGAAGTGGGGCCATGACAAAAACTTGGTATGCTGCGCCTCCGATCCAAAATACGACAGAAATGAGATGAACCCAATGGTTCAGCGCAGCAATACGATTCATATTAATTTCCGGTCCTCATTCTGATTAAAAAATCTGAACATTACATTTTTTTCTTTGTCGGATCTTTGAGGTAATCTTTCATTCGGTCAAGCATTTCTTCATCAATCAATCCGACATTTCCTTTGGTTTCCATATACGATTTAATATCCTCAAGCCGCTTTGCCGCTTCTGGATTGTCTTTCAATCGGCGGGTTTTCTCTTTCGCATCTTCAAAGGCATCGAATGTCATCTCATTATATCCGTAGGTTCGGAGGCGTTTCATCGCCTTCATCATTGCCTCGTTCCTGAATTTCGTCAAAAGTTCAGAGGTTACTTCCGTGACCCCCATTTTTCGAGACCGGCGTTCTGCCGCTTTTTTAATGCCGCTTCGAACAAAATCAGGTGATGTCATTAATCGCTTCTCCGCTTCAACACTCCAGGTAATATCACTCTTTGGTGCATCCCATATCTGTGTCGCTGCCGCTAAATCGATTCGTTCAATCCCTAATTCACGCGCCAAGTCCTCTGCGTCATTTTTCAGCATATCCCGGACAAACTCTCGAGCCATCTCAGGGGATTCGGCAATTTTCTGGTCAAGACGAACCTTTGCGGCATCCGTCCAAGGTATTTCCGGTTGAGAAGACACTTCTTCCATCTCCCCCAAAGCCTCCGCTTTTTTAAGCAATTCCATGTCCACCTCAAGATGTCCTCGCTCCAAGGCCACTTCTTCAGCGATTTTCCGGATCATTCCGCGCATAAATTCCGGCACGGTTTCCAGCCGTTCCTGCGCTTCGCGGGTCCAGGCCAAAGGTTTTGTTTCAACCCCTGCCGAGGTATGCGCCGCACCGACCCCTTCACCCGCCATCGGGTCCATCATCTTGTCTTTAAATTTTGCTAAAACTGCTTCCGTAATGACGGGAATTTTCATCTCCCGCGCCTTCTTCTCGGAAAGCTTTCGCACCATCCCTCTTAAAAAAAAGGGCGCTTTCTTTAGGCGGGCCTCCGCATCAGGGGTCCAGGTTATTTCCAAGGTATTTTCATTTGATTTTGCCATCACAAATCCTTTGTCGGTTTACATACGAAATATCTGTTTGCCAAATTCAAACCAACTACGTCGTTTTATCCGTTGTCACTGTGTTTGGAGCATTGGTTCGGCTGAATTCGGTAAAATTAAATCGACGGCCAAGGCGGACTTCTGCCCGCTCTCGAACTGTCTGCATCACTTCAGGAGTAATCAGGGTGATATTGTTTTCCTTTGCATAGCGTTCGACACCGCTGGAGACCATTCCTCTGGCAAAAGAAGGCAGCCCTTTCAATCTTTCCCGTGCGGCTGGCGTCCAAGTCAGGGTCATCTTTACTGCAAGACCAAAAGTCTGTGCGGCATCCAGCGTAATTTTTCTACCTCCGTAGGCGCCTGGTTGATAGTCGCAGGCCGGATCTTCTGCCAGATAATCGCCGTGTGCTGCATAAGCACGACAACGACACCCGCCGCACATGTCAGTAAACTCACAGGGTCCGCAACGGCCACCCAACTCAGGATCGCGTAAATCATTTAAAACAGGAGATGTTTTCCATATTTGATCAAAAGATTGTTTTCGTAGATTTCCGGCAGTCACCGGCATGTAAGGACAAGGCGTCACATCCCCTTCCGGGGTAATTCTGCAATAATATTTTCCAGCGGGACAACTCCCCTGGGCGTAGTTTTTCAGTAGAGGGGAATCGGGATCCAATTCATAGATCACGCGTCGAAAATGGGGCGCGCACTTAGCCCGAAGAATTAAGCCATGGCTCTCTCCTGCTGAAGAAGTCCATGGGTCATCATAATTCGTCAAGAGAGAATTTCTATTCAGCTCTTTTGGCCCGACCCCCTGGGCACGCGCAAGATAGGTCAGGATCTCCCGGTATTGACTTGGGTTGATATCAATAATATTCTCTCCCCGCCCCGTCTGGATAAGAAAGAAAAAATTAAGAACTCTGGCTCCGAGCTTACGGGAAAGATCAATCATCGCGGGAATTTCAGAAACATTCCATTCCATCACACTCATGTGGATGGAAAAGTCGAGACCCTCCTCCCTGAGATAATCCATGCCGCGCAATGCATTCTTCCAGGAGTTCTGAAGCTGGCGGAACTTGTCATGCTTGACAGGATCAACCGAATCAAGACTGATCGATGCGCCCTGCAGCCCGCTCTCCCGCATCTTTCTTGCCTCGGTTTTGCCAAGAAGGACGCCATTTGTCCCGAGGACGCAACTAAAGCCTTTGTCCGATCCATAAGCCGCAATATCAAAAATATCTTTTCGCACCAATGGTTCGCCACCAGTCAGGATTAGAAAGACGTTCGGATTGATCTTTTCGATATCATCAATCACCTTAAAGCATTCTTCAGTTGTCAGATCGCCAGAAATATCGGCATTTGGAAAGGCGCTCAAGTAGCAGTGAGTACAAAAAAGATTGCACCTCTGCGTTAAATTCCATGAAACCGAATAGGCTTGATATGACATCAGATCTTGTTCCTCATCCTGGGTTCACGATTGTCCACCTGGATATTTTTTGAGAAAGAAATATTTTGGCTGGAACTTCAAAAAATCCCAGCCAAAATATTTGGTAAATACATCTGTTCTCCAGAAGCTAGATTCCGTGGCTCCGCATCGCCTCAACCCAACGCGCTGTCACTTGATTGAGTATTTCTACAGTCACCTTGTCCAGACCTTCTTCCGCTGCATAATTTTCAATCTCTGTCACAACGGTTCCTCGTACAAAAGAAGGTATTCCCGACATTCGATGAAGTGCTTCGTCATCCCACGCAAGGGACCGTTCGACTTTCTTCGTCACCTGAGTCCATTGAGTATATTTCTCTTCAATGACAGAGGGATCAATTTCAGAGAGTCCTTTTTTTCTCGCATCGGCTTCAATGCGCCATCGGGTCATTTCCCTCATAAAACCTTCGGGGATTTCTTGAATCATTTGCATCGCCGTTTCCGTCCAAACAACATCAGTGATATCCGAATGAATTGGAGAGGCCTTTCGCTCAAGTTTCAGGTGATATTCACCACCCGCACCACAAAGACCACATTGCTCAGGGATTACCGCTTCGACGACAAGACTACAAACCATGCAGATAAAGTAATCGACTTCTTTCCGCATCAAAACAAAGCGCGCTTTTTTAGCCTCGCATATAGGACAACGCTCTGGAATCTTTCTGGCAACATGACCACACATGCCGCAGAAATGAAAATCTTCCGGCATTTTTGAAGAAGGGACCGGACTGCCTGACATAGCAGCCATTCTCTCCCTGATTTCACTCACGCTGGTTGCCCCGGACATAACAGACTCCATCTCCTCAGTGGCTTTTTGAATGCCAGCTTCAGCAACCTCTATCGAAATGTGTGTCACGGATTGAGAAAAAGCATAGTTCTCGATATGTTGCCGTGTCGCATCCCGCATAAATCCGACGGGCACCCGATCAATCCTTTCCTGAGCTTCAGGAGAATAGGTAAACACTGGAACCTGATGCTTGGCTGGCTCTTTTTCATTTTCTGCTAAAGCCTCTTGCGTTGTGTTTTGCACATTACTCAGTAAGATATCTACCTCGTCGTCCGCGCCTTCGATCATTCTAATTGCAAATTCTTTCGCAATGGTTTGAAAGCCCATTTTTCGGGCAGTCTTTTCCACCTTTGCCTTTGCGCGGCGTCGTTCAAATCCGGCTGGAACGGCTCGAAGGATATCTTTTGCTTCTTCTGTCCAATCAAGCGGGACGCCATCATACCCTACTTCTCTGGAGATTCCCCCTTCAGCCTTGGCGGCTGACTCAAAGAGCGACTTGTCCAGAAAATTGAATTTTGCCCCATCCGCGCTACAAATTGGACATTCAACGGGTTTGGAACCTTTTGCCGTATAGCCGCAATTCCCGCAAATATGGAAGTCAAATTTCGCCTTTTCGTCGTAACTCGCAGCGCGTTCCGCATCTCGATCACTCACAATCTGGGTCATCATTCCGGCCATTCCACCCCCTTTGAGGGTTTCAGCGACACTGTCTGAAGCAGTCATTTTGTCTCGATCAATGCCTTTCTCATCCAGCTTTTTGCCCAGATTTTTCATCATATCAATCGATGACTGTGGCAAAATATCACCCATGGCGCCATCAACAACAGAATTCGTAATGATAGAATATCCCTTCTCAACCGCATAACGATAAACCGCCGTCTTCGCCACGCCGCGGGCAAAGATCGGCACCTTTTCCATCCGCTTTGAGGCTTCTTCTGTCCAGGCAACCGTATATTCAGCAATGGCATCAATTGGCGGCATGTAGGTCTTATTCGAAATCAAAACATTGCAAGGCGCCATTCGTATCAGATTTTCACTATTGCTCCCGACATCCATTTCATTATCAGAGTGAACACCAATCCGACCCACAACAAGTAACCAGGGCCGCTCTTTCTTGACATACTGAAGAACCTTTTCAAAAGGTTTTCCATCAAGAAGCGATGTATTGATCTTCACCTTTTCATCCTCAGCCAGTTTGGTACAAACTTCCAAGTGCGATTGATATATTTTTGCCAGCCCGGAATCAATCACATCTTCATGGAGCTTCTCCTGCTCTTTAAATCGAAAGACCTTCCCAGCCTCTTCATTCAAAACACCCGAAATGGAATTAAAAACAGCATAGTGATAATAAGGATCAAAAGCCGAAACAACATCAATCTCAAGCTGATGTGCCTTCGCCAATGCAAGCGCCGTCTTGAATCCACCGAAAGAGTGATGACTGCCATCCACTGCGACCACAATCTTACCCATTTCCCCCGCAATCGGGGGTGTGGTCTCTTTGACCACAAAAACATCGGATTTTCGAACCCGTCGGATGGTTCGCTCGGTGACACTCCCGATCATGCTTTCTTTCACTGCACCGACACCCAAGGCCCCCAGAATGACCAGGTCGTAGCCATTTTTGACAATATCCTCGACCAAAACTTTATAGTTTTTCCCTTCGAGAGAACGTCGTTCGACAGACACGTTGTTCTCACTTGCCTTCTCGTCGATAATATCAAGGTAGGAATCAGTGATAATCTCCAGTCCTCGGGTAATTAGGGAATCGTGAATCTTCCTCTGCCGCTCAAGTTCATTTTCATCGTGGTACTCTTCGGGAAGACCGGCCTCCATCTGTTTAAACCGCTTGTCGTGGAGTTTGGCAGCGTAAGCATGACTTCCAATCACCTTTGCCCCAAATTGTTTGGCCAACATCATCCCAATATCAATGGCCGTATTCGAGTAATCTGAATTATCTACAGGAATGTAGATTGATTTGTACATTTTTAAATCCCCCCTTCAATCTCATCTCAAAACTATAAATTTTCCATTTAAAGCCGTAAAAAATCTTTTTATCATACCACCTGTCTAAAATCATGACAACTTTATTTTGACCACCTACTATTCCAAGACAACAGAAACACC
>JBHHWW010000062.1:0-9094 GCA_046756725.1 Nitrospiria bacterium
TGCAGGCTCTTGACACATTTCCGAGCGCTTCCGACAGATTTAATAATCCAACTTTGTGTTTGATGATTTTTTCGTTACGATGCAGCATGAGGCTTACCTATTTTTTGTTTTGATGTCGGTTGGCACTTCCATCAAAACCGGTAACCCTCGCTCTTTTCAAGAAATATGTCAGATTAAGTCTGAACTAATACATATATATCCTTCCCCTCCCATCAGCGTTGTTATACTGATGGAGAGTTTAGACAGTGGCTCATTTTTACGATGCCTTTTGAATCGAAAACTAAACCGCCACATGGATCATTATCCAAATGCTATTCTCAAGCTCAGCGACTCAACACAAAACTAGAGAAAGGCATGATTTAGAACAACCCTACAGATTTGCAAAAAAGACGATCTGTCACACTTCAAACTTGAAACCAGACCCGATCAAATCACATCACATCGGAATTGCGAGCCTAACTTCGTCACCATGAGAACTCAAGAAAGCTCTGGCTAGTCTCAATAAGTTTTTTAAAGATAATAATGCCAAATACAACATGAGGAGGAGATGAGAGAAGATCAGAAAAGATCAGAAAAGATCAGATGAAGAAAACATATGGATTGTGGGTGCTTTAATCACTGCCGTAATTTGAGTCCCTAATTTCAGTTGAAGATCTTGTACCAACTGTTGTGGAATACGTGCTCTTAGAAGAAAACCACAATCAATGATCACCTCGACCTGAAAACCAAAAGGATAAATCGCTTGAATGACACCACTCAGATGGTTTCTAATACTGCTTCCTGATAAATATCTCTTTTTCAGAATGACTTCTTCTGAACGAATTGCCGCAAAGCATTTTTGGCCCGGCCGCGCTGAACCGGGTCCGACCAACCTCCCCTTACCAAAATCCAGTGTGATAAGACCTTTTTCTGAGGCAATGGCCACCCCCGGAAGAAGATTTTCGACACCCATAATCTTTGCCACCGACGCATGCGACGGATGATTGAATATTTCCATCGGGCTCCCTTTTTGTAAGACCTTTCCAGCAGAGAGAATGATCAAATAATCCCCCAAAGCCAGGGCTTCAGTCAGATGATGTGTCACAATGATGGCAGTACATTTCGCTTCTTCAATCCAAGCTCTCACTTTTATACGAAGGTCGGTTCTCATTACTTGATCCAATGCCGAAAAAGGTTCGTCCAAAATAATGAGCTGCGGGCGAGATGCAAACATCTGGGCAAGAGCAACGCGTTGTTTCTCACCTCCAGAAAGCTCATTCGGATAGTAATTTTCTTTGTCCTTCAGTTGAACACGTTCAAGCCAGTTCCTCCCCTGCTTTAATCTCTCCTTTCTAGATCTATTTTTTATACCGAAAATAATATTATTTAAAACAGATAAGTGGGGGAAAAGTGGATAGTCTTGAAAAAGAAGGCTGGCTGATCGTTCCTGTGGAGGCAAAGAGATCTTCTTTTCTGAGTCGTACCACTGGGATTTTCCATATCGAATGAATCCGCTGCTAGGGGTTTCAATACCAACCAGACAATGGAGAAATGTACTTTTTCCGCTTCCGGAGGGCCCCAAAATAATGGTAAGAGAGGGTTTATTGATGGGTCGAGAAAAAGAGACAGAAAGCAATTTCCCATTCGGAAAGTGATATGAAATATCAACGATAAATGGTAGATCCACGCATGACCATCTTTTTTCCCCGGTCGATAAAATAGACGAGGGACAAAAAAATAAACGAAGTGACCAGAAGAAAAAACGCAGTCTCCGATGCGCCCCTATAATTCATGGCCTGAACTTGATCGTACAGATCGATTGAAATGGTCCGCGTGACACCCGGAATATTCCCTCCAACCATTAGAATGATGCCAAATTCCCCAAGCGTATGTGCGAAACTCAAGATGAAGGCTGTCACTACACCCTTGTAGGAAAGAGGGAGCATGATCCTGAAAAAGGTTTGAAGAGGGGAGGCTCCTAAGATCGAAGAGGTGTCAAGGAGACGTTTGTCCACTCCGGAAAAACTCATAGATAACGGCTGGATCGTGAAAGGAAGAGAATAAAGAATGGAGGCAATAACCAAACCCCAAAATGTAAAAACGAGCGGAGAGCCAAAAACTGCTTGGGTGAACGACCCTAAAAAACTCTGGGAGCCCATCGCGACAAGCAGGTAAAACCCAAGAACGGTTGGAGGAAGTACAATCGGCAGGGCAACAAATGCTTCAATAAAAAACTTCCAACGCCAGGTAGAAATTGTAATCCAGTAAGAAAGTGGAAGACCAATAATCAACAATGCGACTGAAGTAATAAATGCCAGTTCCAGTGAAAGAAAAAAGGCTTCCCAGTTCATTAAAAAAATCCTTTTAAAGTCCGTATTGCAGCAAAATATTCTTCCCCCGACCTTTTTTTATAAAATCCATAAACGATCTGGAGAGAACTGAATTCTGACTTTCCAAGAGAATGACCGCAGCTTGAACAATCTCAGGATAGTTCTCAGGCGGTATTTTCCAATACCGGCCGGATTCCTTAAGGGGGGCGGAAATTGCCAAAGAATAAGAAAGAATACCGATCTCCGCACCACCTGACTGCACAAATTGCGCTACATGAGAAACATTTTCACCCAGGATGATTTTTTTTTCTACTTTTTTGAAAATACTCAAGTTTTTTAATGCGGAGATAGCAGCAGAACCATAGGGCGCATGTCTTGGATTCGCAATCGCAATTTTATGAACAGAAGTATGGACCAAGCCATCCATTCCTTCTGTTTCCAGGTCGATCACGGACTGATTCGCAACCCATAATACGATTCGCCCAATCCCGTAGAGAAAGAATGAATCCCTTTCGGCAAAACCTTCCTTAACAAGCTTCCTCGGTATGGATTCATCAGCGGAAAAAAAAAGATCGTAAGGTGCACCTGCCTTGATCTGTGCAGAGATACTTCCGGACGAACCATAAGATACTTTGACCGCAGCTCCGTTCTCCTTCTCAAATTCAATCGCAATTTCATTCATCACGAAACGTAGATTGGACGCGGCTGCTACGAACAATACTTTTTTGGCCGAGGGATTTTCATTTCCGTCAAGAAGGGAAGGAGCCCAGAAAAGAATACTGAATCCTGCAATTTCCAAAAAAAATATGGCGACGAACGAAGAACCACGGTTTTTCGAAGGAATCATGAAGTCACCTTATTCGTAACTTGATTCAGATTTCTAAACCAGTCTAAAAGCATCTTGTTTGTATACTGGGCATTCCTGGGACTCGTAGATGGAATGACATAGATCTGTGCTGATCCCATTTTTTCCCCTTTCAAACCCGGACCGCCGTTCTTGTGAAAGAGGGTTCGATAGACAAGAAGACCATTAAAACAAACGATGCGAGGCCGATAAAATTTTATTTTTTGCTGAAGTAAAAGACCTCCATTTTTTAATTCTTCTAGTTTTAACTCACTTGAGCCTGAGGTGACCCGTTTAACAAGATCTGTTAAACCCAACCTAAATCTCGGCAGCTTCCAATCATCTAAGGGATCAAGAAATCGCGGGAGGAGACAGCTTTGATGCAGCATTGACCAGAAGCGGTTTGCAGGTTGAGCATAATAATGCCCCATCTCCGCAGAATAAGTTCCTGGATTAATCCCGACAAAGACAATATCAAGATCCCCTTCCAGGATATCAGGGAGAGGAGGGATCATTCAACTTGTCCCGGACGAAGTGGTTCATGACAAACCTCGCAATAAGCTTGATTTGGATCATTTTCATGACGACATTCAGGACAACATAAAAAGGTGGGCCTATTTACAGGGAAGGGAGTCAAGCAGTTGGTACACCACGGAAGGTCCGGGGCATTTTTTTGACCACACTTGAGGCACTGCATGTGCGTTCCATAAAAAAAGAGGTGACAACCGCAATCAGAAAGATCTCGACCGACACCTCTTGAATCATTTATGCTGTTTTGAGAAGCGTTTCTTGAAGTCCGACTTTACTGATTTCAAATCCATCTTCCACTTGGTCTATCGGCAACATTTTAATCGCATGATGTTTCGCAATGTCATCACAAATACCAACACAAATTTCACACCCTTTACAACGGTCCACAGCGACATAGGCAAACCCTTGGCTATTGTCATAAAGAATGGTATTCCCTTCGGGGCAAAACTGCGTACAAAGGCGGCATTTTGACGCGCCACAAATCTCCTTATCTATTGCTGCTACTGAATACATCCAGAACCCTCCTCATCATCTACTGGCTTACACCCGCTGTTTCTTTTTCCTCACTTGGATTAAGCCACTTGTCCCAGCCTCGATCCATTGCATACGCCCGGGCGGCCTTCACCGCCTCATTGTTCTTTTCGACAAGAAGTGCCTTCTTGGCAAATTTCTTTTCAATGACACTATCAAGCGCCGCTGTTCCACCAGAGGTAACAATCCCCTTTCCGACAAAGCGCTCTTTGACCGACCGCTCAAGCGATGCTTGCTCTGGCATTCCGATAACAGCTGCAATGCCACCGACCATCGCCATGTTCGTTGCCAACTCCGTACTCGCAACTTCAACAGCTATCTTCGAAGCCGGGAGATGGAAGACTTGGGCATTCAGATCTTTCAGTTCTTTTTCCTGATCCGGCTCTAGTTGCACAGGCGTTTCACTGTTAATAATGACAACACCATTTCGCTTGAGTCCGGTGTAAAATGGCATTGTATACGATTTTCCATGCGTAATGACCTGGGTGTGAAAAATCACAATCACATTTGGATAAATAATCTCTCCAATTTCGTAGATAACTTCATTGGAAATCCGAACATAGCTTTCAACCGGCGCCATCCGTTTCTCAGAACCAAAGAAAGGGACCATCGTACTCTCTCCCTTATCAATGATGACGCCATTACTGAGCACATGAGAGGCTGTTACAACGCCTTGACCACCAATCCCAGCCATTCGAATGCTATACCGTTTTATCCCTGTTCCAGCCATTTTCACCTCCTAAATCAATCAATCATTTATTTCGCTTGCAACTTGGCCGCTTTTCGCGCCTTCTTTCTATCTGCTTCGCTCTTCTCCCAGTAATTTTTTGCTTCATCGGAAAAATATTCGACAAATCCATAACGATTTTTCTCAACATCTCTGGCATCATTCATCACCAAAGGGGTTGGAATTGCGTACTCGATATTACAGGAGGTATATGCCTGAATAAATGTAGGCCCCACTTCACGTGCAATCAAGACCGCCTTCCGAATCGTATTGACAACACGCGTTGGATTGGTTGGTGCAAGTCGTGCGGAATAAGCGATACCGGATGTCTTCGCAAGCCCAAGCATGTCCATTTTCTCAAACTTTTTACCCAGAGGCGCCATTTTCATAATCGTCCCTTTTTCGGTCATCCCACTTTCCTGGCCACCGGTATTGCCATAAACCTCATTGTCCAACATGATCGTTGTAAATTTTTCTTTCCTGAACCAGGAATGCAGCACGGCATGAAAACCAATATCCGCGAGACCCCCGTCTCCAGCCATCACAATTACATCCTTGGGTTGGTCCTTAAAACGGATATCGAGCCCTCTCTTCAGACCACTTGCAACAGCGTTTGTATCACCGTAGTTGCCATAAACGAATGGAACCGCTCCCTGAGAAAGGGCAAGTCTTCCACATCCGGCCGTTCCGACAATGACGCTGTGTTCCAGGCTTGGCAGACCAACATAAACAAGACGAATAAAGAGGGTCATTGCACAACCCGCACACATAGGGTGCTCTTCAAGGGCCTCCTTAAAAGAACCCAGTTCAGAAACCTTCCTTTTTTTCAGAAAGGGGCCATCTTCAATTAAATCCTGATACTCTTTTGGCAGATAATCTTGAAAACTGGGTGAAGCCTTAATCGTGGCTAATGACATTTTTCAAACCTCCCTTTCTATTTCGAACCTTTAATTTTTTCCAGAATCAACTCTGTCGGCATGGTCATTCCACCGAAGACTCTCGGTCCATCAACAACCCGTTCTGTTCGAGGAATGGCAGCTTTAACATCTTTCGCCAACCACCCGACATAATTAAACTCAGGAATGATAATTTTTTCGGCGTGATCCAGCGCCTCAATGATTTCCTCTGTAGGAAAAGGCCGGAGCGATTTAATCTTGATCAGACCCACATCAAGACCTTGCTCATTCCCCTGCCGTACAGCTTCCCGACCCTGAGAAGCCGCAGCACCCGAGGCGACAATCATCGTTTTCGCTTTTGGATTCACAACCTCGATCAACCCCCCCAACCAACGAGAAATCCACTTCCCAGCCCGTACCTGGGCAGCGAAGACCTCCTGTTGCCAGGATGCATGCATTTGGTAAGAAATAAAATTTGATTTTTGGATCGGACCATCCCGCGCAATTCGAATGGGTGGATTCTCATTGTCCATCATCGGGACCGCCTCATGATAACAATCGCGTGGAGGGATTTTAATATCTTCTGCGGGCAGAGAGACCCATCCTCTTGCGTGGGTCACAAAGAAGCCATCGACGGCAACGGCCACGGGAAGGGTGACTTCCGGTTTCTCCCCGATCAAAAATGCAGCAAGAGCAAAATCATAAAAATCCTGTTGATTTTCGCCATGCAAAACAATGCCGCCCGCATTCAAAAGATAGGAAATTTCAGCATTATCCGGCTGAATGGCCAGAGGACAATTAATCACGCGGCACATGACGAGCAACACAGATGGAAGACGTCCACCCGGCCAGGAAACAATTGCTTCAATCCCACGCATCAAACCCGGACCAGCGGTTGCCGTCAAACAACGGACTCCAGAGCGCGAAGCCCCTGCAATCGCAGACATTGTGCCAATTTCTTCTTCAGCTCGATAATAATCCTTGATATAGCCTTCGGCATAAAGATAGCCCACTTGTTGCATCGTTTCACTCTGAGGAGTAATCGGATAAGCAATAGCAACATCCACATTTGCCCGCTTGATCGCCTCCTTAGCCGCCTCACTACCAGTGATAAACTCCTTTTTTCTGGGGGCTTCCAAGAAAATATAGTCCGGATCAACCACACGCTGGGCTGCCGCCCCTTTCTTCTCTTCCTCAATTTTCTCCGGATCCGGAGGGGGAGGGGACTCCACCCTGTCTCGAGGGTCATCTTTCCTCACATGAGGTTCAAGCTCTTCTTTGAGTTCTATTCCATCAGCCATTATTTATCCTCCATCCTTATTCTGCATTCTCATCAAGACCGGTAACGAGCTCATGAGCAAAAGCACCCTGTGTTCCCGCAGCAACCAACTCATCTTCGGGTTTCATCGGAAGTTCGCCTTTTAGCCGAGCAATTTGTGCCCACCCAGTGGGGATAATCCCTTTTCCTTCATACAAAGGTTTGATCCCATTTTTCTTGACTCTCACAATTGCTTCCCGAAAACGAACCAGTTTCTCAGCGTCGAAATTGGGGACACTGGCCATCGCATCTTCATGACCCGCCTCAGCACAAAGGGCAATGGTATAACAATTCGTCCCGGCTCGAATCATTTTCAAAGTAATGTTCGCATAATGACAGTGAACACCGATGAGAATGCAGGCTTCAATCTTGTTATGCCAGATCGTCAGGTTTGGATGGCAGGGGTTGATCACCGCTTCAGGGTCAATTTTGGGGTAAATAGGTCGGTAATCCGGCATCGGAATAATTCGCACACCTGGAAGTTCTGCAGCAACTTCAAAAAAAGGTTTTGATTTTTCCCGCGTGTGCTCATTCCAGCCCCAAAGCATCAATGGCCCAGGGAAAAGTGTCGGATTTTTCCGGGTCAGCATTGCAATTGCGGCCGCCTCAAGCGTCTCTTCCTCAGTAACGATTTTCCCCTCTACAAGTCCTTCTCCCTCATCCGGGAGAGGAACTCCCATAATTGTAGCTGCGGGAGGAAGAAGGCCTTCAGGCCCTGTAAGCACAGGATACTTTACATCTTTTTCTTGTCCCATTGTGACTCCTCTACGTTAAGTTCCCTTAGTATTAAAGATGGATCAATCTGCATTTTATATAAGAAAGCCTGTCAATTTTTTTTCATAATAGGCCACGGCTCGAAGCCTTGTCAATTTAAAAAGCCAGAGACTTTTCCCCTTTCTCTGGACATATCCATAAGGAATACATAGAGACATTCGATCCCTCTCTGAAAATCACGTAGATATTAAGCAAAAAATGCCACATCAACCAACCGAAAAACCATTTCAAGTTTTTTTCTGGGCCAATGTGGCATTTTAGATACTTACAACTGGTTAAAAAGATTATTTACATTTTGGGGCAGGCGTTGCCTTAAAATTATGCGCAATACCGGGTTTGAATTTAATGCCCATGGCTTCAAATTCTCCGACTGCGATATGTCGCAACCAGTAACCGTCCTGTCCTTTCACTCCCCCATGTCCATGTTTGTGACCATCTGCCTTTTCTAAACTATGAAAATGGACGTAACCGGTTTTTCCCTCATCGGGCTGATTTTCCAGGCAGAACTTTCCCTTAATCGCATCACCCATGAAAAGAAGCTTATTATCTCCCATGCTGGTGGCTTTTGCAAAATGGAAAAAGGACATCTTGCCAGAATCTGTCTCCATCCAAAGATGGTTTTTCAGGGGTGGATTAAAAGGTTCAAAGGTGAGTACGTGCGAAAGTCCTTCTCCGATCGCATGCAAGGTTTTTTCTGGAATTTTATGATCTCCACTTGCATAACTTTTCGTTTGTTCAAATGAAACGCTCACCATGGCAATAAAAAGGCTCAACAAAATGACTTTTCTCATGAAATCCTCCTCGAAGTTTATCGGGTTGCTAATTTTTCTCTCAAGTGAATAAGCTCCTTCACCTCCGGTTCGCCAATAACACAGATCACCCCGTCCAGAACAAAACTGGGATAAATAAGGCTCGAGGCTGGGCTGCCTCTTCACTCCGATAGATTAGGCGAACATCACCTACCCCTGAAATTGCTTTTTCCGCAACTGTCCTTGCAGGTTGATCTGCAACACAGCAGGACAACGTGAACACTTCCAGCATAAGCGTGAAATAAATCTATGCTTACATTAAGATAAAAAACGTATTCCAGGCTACAAGTTGCCTCAATATCCACTAATTTAGGATTCGACTTCACGGAAGGTGGGCGGAATTAGTCGAGACTTT
>JBHHWW010000063.1:0-8621 GCA_046756725.1 Nitrospiria bacterium
CCTTTGGCACCATCCGGCACCGAACCAAACGTTCGAAAGGTTGTTTATCCAGAGATGGCATGTTGCATATGATGTTTAAACTCAGTCAATGTGCTGAAAAAAACTGGCGGAAGTTACGTGGATTTAACTATCTGGCAAAGGTCATTGAAGGGGTTCCATTTAAAGATGGAATTGAAATAATTCAACCAGAGAAAATCGCCGCTTAATGAAGATCTCATACACCAGATTTGACAATAACTCGTGGGTTGACGATTAATCGCTCTGAAAGGGATCGGGTCAGACTTCAACGTCCTGATCAATTTACTGGAATTGATTAATTGACAGTCAATGAAAATGACTTCGTGTCACTGATCGTCGGGGTTGAACTGTCCGTGACGGTGATTGTGAAATTATAGGTGCCTGCCGCCGCTGAAATGGTTCCAGAAATTTCTCCTGATGCCGTGCCAATGGACAATCCGGCTGGGATGCCATTTGCACTCCAGGTATAAGGCTTGACCCCGCCCGTTGCATCAATAATGACATTGTAGGATTGTCCGATTGTTCCAGCCGGAAGTGTTGTGGTTGAAATGGTTGGTCCAAAATCGAGAAAACCGTTCAGTATCATCTGAGAAGAAATGGTTCCAACCGTTTCCACATTGGTTGTGATATCGACGACGAGTGAGACCAGTTCTTGTTTTTTCGTCGTCCCATCGCTATCGGAGAGGGTGATCCCGATGACGCTTGCCCCGGTCGAAAGACCGTCGGCGAGTGTGATGGTTTTTCCGCCAGCCAGTTTCCCGCCTCCTTCTTTTGTTACCGAAATGGTGGTGCCGGCGGGCAATCGGTTTTGGTTGAAATCAGAAACAAAGACCCGGAAGTTCTGAAAACCGCCATTCGGTATTTGGAAAGTGGTGACTTGTGTTCCATTGGTGTCATTGGTGTCATCAAAGCGGGAGGTATTGGGGCCAAAAGAGCCGGTACCTGTGAGGGTCAGACGAATTCCTGTCCAGATCATGGTTTCCGCGTTCCATTGCCCATCAGGTCCGGTAAAGACCCCATCTTTATTAAAGTCGACAAAAATTTCTCCTGCGTCGAATGCGCCGTTGTCATTTTGATCTAGAAAGGGTTCTCCCAGATCGGTAAAATTTTCCCCCGCGTCAAAAAGTCCATTTCCACTGGCATCTATAAATGCCTCTTCTCCAATGGTTGTTGCCAAGATGGTTGACCAGCCATCTCGAGGGTTGCATGTATTGATTCCGCATGCATACGATGATTCTGCCGATGGGAAAAAAGGAGTCCCTGCGGCAGCTGCCGGGACATCAGCTGGGTCTGGATCCTGTGTCCGGAATGTGACGGGGGCGATGCCGATATTATCTGTATCTTTATTCCGGTCGATGGCGCCTGCCTCGGTAAAAAATGAAACAGACGTTGCGGGAAGCACATTAAAGTTTCCGAATCGATCAGCAAGAAAAGCGGTGATGGTTGATTGAAGATTTGTATGAGAAAATCCAGCCAGACGTAGTCGTGAAGCGGCAAGGTCAAAATGGGTTGCGGAGGGGATGCCGCCCCCGATTGAAACCCCCGTTGATGAGGTGGAAATGCTTGTTGTGTTGACACTGGTTGTTGCGACGACACGAACCGGTCCTGCGACAAAACCGCTTTGAAGGGTCGTTTGAACGAAGCCGCCCGTCGTTGAGGCACTCGTTGGAATGAGAACTTCTCCTCCTTTGGGGCCATTGATTGTAAAATCAACATTGATGCCGTCTCCGACCGGCTGTCCATTGACATCTTTCACGGCAAATTTAATCACAGAGGTTTCCGTCTGTCCTGCCTGTTTGATCCCGATCACTTTGGGTGCTGCAGAGGTGAATTCGATGCTTCCGACATCGGCTCCCAGAATAACCACTGAGATGGCTTTGCTGACACCTTCTGATGTGACGGTGATTTCGGCGGTTCCTGCGATGTTGTTTGCCGTGAAGGTTGCAGTGGCATCACCGGAGACGGTTGTTGCGGTGGGCGTGACAGCGCCCAGTGAGGTGGTATTGTTTGTGATTGAAAAAGAGACTGTCGTGCCATCTTGTACTGCGGCCCCTTGGCTGGTCTTCAGTGTGGCCGTGATGGTGACAGTTCCGAGAGAACTGACACTGGTGGGGGTCGCTATGATTGTGATTGTTGAGACCTGCGTCGCTGTTGTAATAGGCGGGGTTGTTGTCGTGGTGGATGTTGGAGTGATTGATCCGGTAGAAGAGGAATCTGTTGCAGAATCTGATGAACACCCTCCGATTGAAGAGATAAAAACCAGTAGGATCAGCAAAAAAACAGATTTATTTTTCATCAATAACCTCTTCAGCAAGAATATATTATGATTCTGTTATGTGTATCGGAAAACGGCGTTAAGAACATTTAATCGTGATGGTTGCTTTCCATAGATGTCCGGAATTGCTGCCGACAGTTCCGCGTACTGAACCCGTTGCTGTTTGATCTGCCGTTGTTGTTCCAGCGACGGGCGCAGGACAGCTTGGAAGGGTGATTAAATAGGAGACTCTGGCGAGGCCTCTGTCGTCTGTTCTGGTTTTGAAGACCCCAGGAGAAGTCGGATTTAGCGGGTTTCCGTTTAAATTGGTCAAAATTCCAGTGCCGCCAGCAAAGAATTCAATTTCAACATCTGGAAGAGCAACGCCATCCTTATTTGTGACAGTAAAGCCTAGCGCTCGAAAGATGAGGGTTTGTCCGCCTTGAACCGTTTCAAGACTGTCTTCTGGTCCATTGACTTGCGAGTCTGTGGGTGCAAGATTCCCACAACCTGAAATAAAAACAAAAAGAAAAAATAGAATGACTGCTTTTCTCATCAGACACTCCTTCATGTGAGATTAAGTGTTCTTTGTAAGAGGTTCTTTAATATTTTTCTGCTGACGGGCATGACTTTGACTGACCCGATTTTTTCCGGCAGGACAAAATATATTTCCCCTCCGACGACCTTTTTATCGCTTAACATGACTTTCAGGACTTTCTGAAGATCAAGCTTTGGTATGGTTGTTGGAAGGCCGAGTGATTTTAAAAGCGTGGTCTGTCTGTTCACCTGGGTCGCATCAATTAGCCCCATCGCAAATGCCATACGGGCCGCAAAGATCATTCCGATGGAAACAGCTTCCCCATGTTTGTAGCGCTGGTACCCGGTGAGTGTTTCAACGGCATGTCCAAAAGTATGGCCGTAGTTCAGTATTTTTCTCAACCCGGATTCCTGCTCATCGGCTTCGACGATGGATGCCTTCATTTCAGCAGACCGCTGAATGCAGTAAGCCAGTTTTTCAGGGTTTCGGGAAAGAATAGCAGTGCTGTTTTTTTCAAGATACGCAAAAAAATGTGTATCTGAAATCATTCCATATTTAACTATTTCGGCAAGCCCTGCTTTAAATTCCCGTTTGTTCAGCGTGTTGAGGACCCCGGGATCGATGTAGACCAGGCGGGGCTGATGAAAGGCTCCAATTAAATTTTTCCCTCGGGGATGGTCGACGCCGGTTTTGCCGCCAATGCTGGCATCTACTTGTGCGACCACGGTGGTTGGAATCTGAACATAGGCGATCCCTCTTAAGAAAGTTGCGGCTGCGAAACCGCACATATCCCCAATCACGCCACCTCCGAAGGCCAACAGGGTATCCCCGCGTTCAAAATTGCGTGAGATCAATCGATCATAGACCCGGTTGATCTGTTCAAGGGTTTTATGTCGTTCTCCGGCTGGAATGCGAATCATCATGGGGCGGTATCCGGCTTCTTTTAAACTGTCTCGCAGGCACATGCCGTGTAATCGATCAATCTTTGGATTCGTGAGCACGGCCAACTTCCCGCTCACGCCAAGGCCCCGGAGGGTTGTTCCAAGAAGAGAAAGTATCTCTCCTCCATGAATGATGTCGTAAGCACGCTTTCCCAGATCGACATGGATTGCTTCCATCATTCCCATTGATCAGTTTATTCCCTGGAGATGAGGCGTTATTTGTTTTAGAAGACGTCGAACACTCTCTCCGATTTGGATATCAGAAGTGTCAATTGCAATGATGGAACGACTGTAATAAGGTAATCGTTCCGATAAAAGCCGGGTGATTGTTGTAAGTGAATTCCCGTCATCCAGGAGAGGCCGTTCTCCTTTACGTCTCTGAACCCTTTTTAAAATGATTTCCGGACGTGCTGTCAGTGTGACCAGTATGCCGCTTTGTTCCAAACAGTCTAGATTTTCAGGGTTTATGGGAACCCCCCCACCGGTGGAGATTACATGGTGGCTCAACTCTGAAACTTCCTTAACAATTTCGGCTTCCATTGATCTGAAATAGGCTTCGCCCGATTCTTCAAAAATTTCCGGAACCCGCTTTTGAGTCCGATCTTCAATCATCTTGTCTGTGTCGATGAAGTGATAACGAAGCTCTACGGCGAGACGTCTTCCAATGATGCTTTTTCCTGTTCCCATAAACCCAAGGATAACGATATTTTTTTTGTGTGCCTCTTGAACCATTATTCCAGAATTGTGGGTGTTATAAAGACAAGCAGTTCAGATGTATTCTCTCGTTTTGTCGTTGTCTTAAAGAGAGATCCCAGATAGGGAACATTCATGAGATAGGGGATTCCACTGGTTGAATTTGTTTTTGTTGTTTCATAGATGCCTCCGATGACAACGGTGTCTCCATTCATGACAAGGACATTGGTCGCAGCCTCCTTCTTGATGATACTTGGGCCGGATGCCCCTGGGCGTGTTTCCCCCACCGCGTTTTTCTTGATGATAATTTCCATCATGATGCCGCCGTCGGCCGAGATGTGCGGAGTGACCTGCAGGACGAGGTTGGCGTCAAAAAAATTGGTCTGAGTCCCCTGCTGAGAGGTGGTGTCCAATGGAAAAGATTCACCCTGTTCGATTCTCGCCTCTTGATTATCCAAGACAGATATTTTGGGTGTCGACACAATCCGGGTGAGCCCCTGTGTTTGTCCAGCAGAGAGACGCAGGTCAAGGTTAAAAGCATTTTGGGTGAGTCGGCCAAAAGAAAACCCGATACCGCCGAAGTTGGGCGCTGCAGGCAGGTTGACAGCAAAATCTGGAACAGGTGCGTTAAAAGGCGAAGTTGAAGACGCATTCCCGATGCCAATGAGGTTGCCTCCAGTGCTTGCACTGAAATCAGCGCCCCATTTTATCCCGAGACTTTTCTCGAAACTCGGCTGTACCTGTACAATACGTGCTTCAATCAGTACCTGCGGGGTTTTGGTATCCAGTATTTTGACCAGTTTTGTGATTGCTAAAATTTTCTCTTGCACGTCTTTTACAATCAAGGTGTTGACGCGTTGGTCAACCATGATATCGCCTCTTGGCGAAAGCATTTTTAAGAGGAGTTTTCTGAGGTCGATGGCTTTTGAATAGTTGACATGGATGACGTGGGAGGTGAGATCTTCGACCCGGACCTTTTTTTCACGAACTTGGGCTTCTTCTTCACGCTGGCTTGCCAGGTTCGAGAGTGTTGCAATACGAATGATATTCCCTTCCCTGATCTGTCCGAGTCGATTCATTGATAAAATGGTCTGAAGCGCCTGATCCCATGGGACATTCAAGAGTTTCAGTGTGATTTTACCTTTTACATCATCACCCATGACAAAATTAAGTTTACTGACATCTGCAATGAGCCGGATGATATTTTTGATGTCGGCGTCTTGAAAATCGAGCGAGAGCCTTTTCCCTTTATATTTGGGTTGTTGCGGTGGGAAGGGATCTCTTTTAGGAGGAGCGGCTTTCACGTTAGAACTGACAGATCTTGGCGCCCGTTTTATTGGAATCCGGGGCGTTGTGGTTTTTTCTTTTACGATGGGTCCTTCTTTGAGGAGCGTCTCAACTTGATTTTTTGTCAAAGCCGGAGGGCGATTGAGTAGGTCTAGGTCTTCTTCGTGATTTTTCAAATCAGATTTTGTTGGCTGTTCCATTTTTTGAGGGATGGGTTGAGCGACGACAGGTTTGAGTATCTTTGTCGTGTCTTCTTTAAGTAAAGTTTGTTCTGGCGGCCCATTTTCTGTCTGTTTCTTATTGGATAGGTCTGTATTCTGTCCTGATTCGTTCTTGAATGTAATTCGGAATTCATTTTGTTTTTGTTCCCAGGAAGAGACTTCAATGGGGGCAAGGAGGTCAAGAACGAGTCGAATTTTCTCGGGATGTTGTCCAATTCGAACGCGTTTGATCTGAGGATGGTCTACGTTGACCCGATATTGCTTCATGGTTGTTGTGACATCGGGGAGATCGACAACGAGACGCTTTTTATCGACGCGAAAAATTCTTGGGGAAAGTTCACCGTCAGAGATGATAACTAGCTGGATCTCACCACTCTGATCAAAGTAAATATCTTTCACGACCTTTGCGGATGGTAGGTCCTCTTTGGCGGTGGCGGGACTAACGGCTTTATCCAAAGTTATACTTTTTTGGGGCAAATCGGTCTTTTTGGGTTTTGGCGCAAAATTTTCCTGAATTGGGTTCTCTTCAAGGACAAGCGCCTTTTGCTCCACCAGGGGAAGTGTCGATGGGATGGTTGCCTGGGAAGTCGATTCAGTGATGTTGCTATTGATTAGGGGATCGGCTTCTTCCGTTTGGAGCGTTGTTTTTGTCTGGTTTGTTTCTGTATTTTCATTTTCAAAGAAGATGAACCCTTTCTTTAGCTGCGTTGCTTCAACAACGAGATTTCCGTTAATGGTTTTAACCTCTGTTTCCACAAGACCAGACAACGCGAATTCAAGCCGTGAAACATTTGTGGCATCCCCAACGGCTGGACGAACGGCCTTGATGGGACCTTGTTCTATTTTGATTTCATCGGTAAATTGAGCCAGGCTGACGCTCGCCATGTCAACAATCAGGCGATCAGGTTCAGAGAGTCGAAAGGTTGTGTATATCAATGGTTTCTCGCCTTCCACCTCGACGATTGTTTTTCCGTCCGTTTCGGTAATGCGAATATCTACAATTTTTGCTTCTACGGATGAATCGATATTCATCTGAGGGCTTTTCACAGAACATGACAGCGCTGTTGATGAAACCAATGCAATGATGATAAATCGAATTATTTTTACGATCATTCTAACCCCTCCTCATGGGGGTGAAGTTCCATGACAACCAGTCTTTTTTTGGGTTCATTGAAAATATTTAGGAAAAGTTCTTCTATGACGAGATTACTTTCTGAAATTTGATGGACAATGCCGCGATTTATGCCGATTCGAGTGCCCGTCTGGACAGTGTATCCTTTCCCGTCGGGCATTTGAATGAGCGCTCGTCTTCCTGGAAATCCCCAGATGATTCCGATCAATCTTAAATCGGAAATTTCTCTTCTTTGCAATGGTGGAAGTGATTTTACAATTCTAGGATGTTTTGTTGACGATGTAATGAGTGATCGAAAAGGATCCCGCCTTCCCTTTGGATCATACTCAAAAAGACCTGCTTCAAGTAAAATTTCCTCTTCTCTTTCCAGGGCGGGAGGCGCAGAACCATCGAGGGGAGGACTCTCCTCTGCAAAGGGGAGGGGTGTTTTTTGAAGTGGAGTGGTATCTACTGGAGGTTGTGCTTCAGTGAAAGCGGATGACATCAGCACAAAGAAGAGTGCTCCAAATAAAATAGAGAAAGCACATTTTTCCAACCGAAGAGAAATGAGTAGGCGGCTTGAGGCAGTTGTGGGAATATTTTCGATCAAAGCGGCATTTTGCATGTTAATTTTGTCCATTCTCTGATTCCACAGAGGCAAAGGCAGTTGCAGAAAAACGGGTCTGGATGGTCACAAAGTTTTCCCGGATTTTCGGGGAAGACATTTTGATATTAGAAATATTGATGATGCGTTTTAACTTGCTGATCTTATCGAAGAAAATCCCGACCGAGTGGTACGCCCCGGCAACCTCGATATTGACAGGAATTTCTATGTAGAGTCCAGAAGAACTGACTTTTTTAGGTGCAGGTTTCCAGAGTTTGAAGTCAAGACCGCTTCGGCCTCCCAGTTCGGAAACCTGCTTTAGCAGAAGAGCAACTTCCGCCTCAGGTGGGAGTTGCTCTTTGAGTTCTGTCAGTTGGTGTTGTAGTTTTTTATTCTCCTGCTTTAAATCTTCCAGGCGGCGTATTTTGACGCGTTGGATATTAATGTCGTTATTCAATTCAGATATCTCAATTTCAATTTGAGATATTGTTTCGTTGGTCGGAATAAATACAAACCAGATAAAGGCACTGGATGTGATGATGAGGAGGAGAAAGATCAAGGCCAGTTTTTGTCTGCTCGTCATTTTTTTTAAAGTGTCTAATTGGGCCATATTATCCCAGACTGAAAGCAGTTCAGTCTTTAAGTTATTTCCGGCTGAAGCAGATTATGAAAAGATAGACCACTTAAGCCGGAAGGAGTAGATGGTGACGTTACCTTCTTGTTTCTGGCGAGATTCCAGTATTTGAACATCTTTGAAAAGGGAAGCCTCTTTTAAATTATTGATAAAGTCAACAATTTCACTATTGGTCGTTGCCTTCCCGCTTAAATCGACAATGCCGGACCGTTCTGTCAGATTAATGAGCCAGACACGTTCTGGAAGACGCTTGCTAATTTCATCGAGAAGGTAAACTGGAATCGATTGGTTTTTTCGAAGTTGCCGGATGATCTGGATCT
>JBHHWW010000064.1:0-8584 GCA_046756725.1 Nitrospiria bacterium
TTTAACTCAATCCAACAAAAGGAGGAATGAAATGGCCGATGTTTTAATTGTAAGTTCGAAGGTCAAAAAATTTGTAAAAGAGAAGGCTTCATTCAACACATCTGCAGAGTTTATCGAGGCGCTCAGTCAGCGGGTTGAAGCAATCTGCAATGATGCCATTGATCGTGCCCGGGATGGAAAACGTAAGACCGTCAAAGCCCGCGACCTGGGTTAAAAAATATCGGCATTCTTCCGTAGCACCACAACCAGGCCTTCTCGTCCATTTTACCGGGAAGGCCTGCTTCGTTCCTCATAAGTTATCGTTCGTACGTAAAATGATATTCATCTCTGCGTGTTTTTTACCAACCGGACCGCTGGTCTCTTATAGGAGGTACCTATGTATGGCGTGATACTCGCAGGTGGGAGTGGTACACGTTTTTGGCCTTTGAGCCGTGAAGAATATCCCAAACAGCTTCTGAAGATATTTGGAAACCGTACCCTCATACAAGAGACGCTCTCCCGTGTTTCGACACTGATCCCCGAAAAAAACCTTTATATTGTGACCAATGCGCAACAATCTGAGCAGATCCGCTTTCAGTTGCCGCACACCTCTTACGCAGGGCCATCCTTTATCTCTGAACCGCTTGGAAGAAATACTGCAGCGGCTATTGGACTGGCCGCTGTCACACTTCGGAAAACCTATCAGGACGGCATCATGGTTGTCCTGTCCGCAGATCACTTTATACGGGAGACTCCGACCTTTCTGGAAGCCCTGCGTCTTGCTGCAGAAGTTGCTCAGCACGGATATCTCACGACCATTGGCGTAAAACCGTCCCGCTCCGAAACCGCCTATGGTTATATCCAACAAGGAAGCGTACTCAAAGAGCATCCCTTTGCTTCTTCTGTGGCCCGTTTTGTTGAAAAACCGGATCGTCAAACCGCTGAAAAATATGTCAATCAGGATGAAATGCTTTGGAATACAGGCATGTTTGTCTGGAAAATTTCGACGATTTTAAAGGAAATTGAATGTTTTCTACCGGACCTTGCTGCGGGACTTGAGGAAATTGAAAAGGCAATCGGAACGGAACAGGAAGCGGAAGTGCTTCAACGCGTATATCCTGCGCTTCCTTCCATTTCGATTGATTACGGCATTCTTGAAAAATCAGACCACATGGCTGTCATTCCCGCAAACATGGGCTGGGAAGATGTCGGATCGTGGAATGCCCTGGATGAGGTGCTTTCCAGCGATGATCAGGGGAATATCCTAATAGGTAACGTAATCAATGTTGGGAGCCAGGACAGCATTGTCTATGCGGACAAACGGGTTGTTGCCGTCGTCGGCTTGAAGGATGTTGTCGTGGCGGATACAGATGATGCAACTCTGGTCTGTTCAAAAGAAAGTGCGCAAGATGTCAAAAAGGTGGTTGGAATATTAAAGAAAAAGAACGGGGAGACACATCGTGTTCACCGGACGTTCATTCGTGCCTGGGGAACCTATACCGTCCTGGAAGAGGGACGTGACAATAAAATCAAAAGAATTGTTGTCAACCCGAAATCGAAGCTTTCCTTACAAAGCCATAAAAAACGGAGTGAGCATTGGGTCGTTGTTTCAGGTACAGCGCGTGTTACCTGTGGGGAAAGCGTTTACACAATCCATGAAAACCAGAGTACATTTGTCCCCATGGGGGTCAAGCATCGCCTGGAAAATGAGACAGAGGTGCCCTTGGAATTAATTGAAGTCCAATGTGGCAAATATCTGGGAGAAGATGACATTACCCGTTATGAAGATGATTACGGTCGTGTCAAAGAATAAATCCAAGTCATCACAATTCTATTAGATGAAGAGGTCTTTATCCATGTCCATATTTCGTGAGTATGATATTCGGGGAATTTACGGCAAAGATTTAACGGAAACATTAACGACGGACATCGGGAAGGCTTTTGGATCAATGATGCGTCGTTCTGGGGGAAAAAGGATTGCCCTGGGTTATGACATCCGCCTCAGTACCCCTTCTCTTCGATCTGCATTGCTCTCCGGACTTCTGTCAACGGGAATGGATGTCATCGACATTGGTGAATGTCCGACACCGGTGCTTTATTTTTCACTTTTCAACCTCACTGTGGATGGTGGCGTCATGATTACGGCAAGCCATAACCCTTCAGAATTCAACGGGTTCAAACTCTGTGAGGGGAAAACAACGATTTATGGCGACAAGATCCAACAGCTCAGATCCATGATTGACTCTGAAGATTATGACAAAGGCGAGGGAAGCCTGACCCTTGAAAAGGACTTTCTCATCCGTTACGCAGACTATTTTGAAAAACAATTCGGATGTTTAGAAAAGAAAAAGGTGGTGATTGATTGTGGTAATGCGGCGGCCGCTCTCAATGCTCCGGAAATATTCCGTCGGTTGGGGTGTGATGTTATTCCACTTTATTGCGAACCGGATGGCCGGTTTCCAAATCATCATCCTGACCCGACTGTCCCGGAGAACCTGACAGACATGATTGCCCTCGTTAAGCGTGAAAGGGCCGACCTTGGCATTGCCTTCGATGGTGATGCAGACCGCATCGGTGTGGTCGACGAAAGAGGAGAGATTATCTGGGGGGATCGGTTGACCCTCCTTTTTGCGACCGATATTTTAAAAGATCAACCCGGCGCCACCATCATTTCTGAAGTCAAGGCCTCTCAGATTTTCTATGATGAAGTCCAGCGTCTGGGAGGGACGCCCGTTATGTGGAAGACGGGACACTCTCTGATCAAAGCAAAAATGAAAGAGACAGGTGCGCTTTTAGCTGGAGAGATGAGTGGTCATATCTTTTTCTCAGACCGCTACTTCGGTTACGACGATGCGACTTATGCCGGGTGCCGTCTGCTTGAAATCCTGGCCAAGGGGAAGAAACCGCTTTCAGAATATTTTAATGATTTGCCGCTTACCCACGTTACGCCGGAGATACGTATTGACTGTCCGGATGACAAAAAATTTGACATTGTCGAAAAATGCCATCGTCATTTTTCAGGAAAACACAAAATCACCGATATTGATGGTATTCGCATGTTATTTGATGATGGTTGGGGGCTCATCCGGGCATCCAATACCCAGGCCGCACTGGTGCTTCGTTTTGAGGCAAGCTCTCTGGAACAACTGGATAAAAACCAAAACTACGGGCGTAAAATTTTGTCTGAGGTCGGGAAATTGATGGGGCTGGAATTAAGATAGGGTCTGCCTTCAAAATCAGGCAATAGAAGGCCCCCGCTTTGCCGTGACGATAATCAGCTTAAACCTGGGTTACCAGGTGGGCACCGAGATGAAGACATTAGGCTTTTCTACCTGGGCAGAATATGCTCACAATCCCCTTGGACTCGACTCCCTTGCCAATAAGTTAGGTTCGAAGATCACCGCTCACAAACAAAGCAGGGACACAAAATAACCAAGCTGATCGTAACAAAACAGGGTTCATAATTCAAGGAGACTCAGCCCTTCCAGGGTTGGACGCTTTACTTCCTTTTCGGGATGTCCCGTCCTTCATCAAGATCAAGAAGATCCACCCAGGTCGTGATGTCTTTCCGATCAGGGGCGATTCGATTTCGACGCCTTGTGAAGCGTTCCCGACCTTCCCTGTCTTCCGGCTGACGCCTTAAAAAAGTCCGGTTCCAGCGACTGATTTCTTCCGAGGTATGGCTGTGTCCATTTTTTTTAAGCCACCCGAGGAGGTCATCGTCTTTCTCCCTTTCCTGGACAACTTCTAGAAAGGTCTCCCCGTCAATGCCTAAAAATTCAAGTAGGAGCATATCCATCGGACAGGGATAAAGATACTCGCCAAGCAGCCCGGCACCCTTGGCACGGGCCTTGTCCGTCATTCTGGCGAGATGGACAAAGTCACCGAGCATTTTTCTCGGGCTGTGTGGGACAGTGTTTCTAAGGTCCAGCGGAGCAGGCATTTTTCTCCCGTTTCGATTGGGGCCTAAATCCTGCGGGATTTAGGTGTGAGTGCATATCAGGGGGCCAGTCGTTCGATTCGCCATGATGTGTCAGATTGCGGCCGATAAACGAAACGGTCATGGAGACGGTCCGGACGTCCCTGCCAAAACTCGAACAGTCTGGGAACGATACGATATCCTCCCCAGAAATTCGGGATTGGAATGCTTCCTTCAGAAAAGCGCTTCGTAAACACTTTAAAGCTGGTTTCCAATATTTTTCTTGTTGAAATGACCTGGCTCTGGTGTGAGACCCAGGCTCCAAGTTGACTCCCCCTCGGGCGGGTCATGAAGTATTTAAGTGATTCTGCGGTCGGTATTTTTGTTGCCGTTCCGAGTATCTTGACTTGCCGGTCGAGGCTTAACCATGGAAAAAGGAGGGCGACATGTCGATTTTCTTCAATCTGCTTGGCTTTTTCACTCTCATAATTTGTAAAGAATACAAAACCCCGTGAATCGAAAATCTTTAATAAAACCGTTCTGAGGGTCGGTTCTCCACTTTTTGATGCCGTTGACAGACTCATTGCATTTGGATAGTCCATCTTTGAATCGCAGGCCTCAGTAAACCAGGTTTCGAACTGCTTGAATGGGTCTTGATCCAGGTTCGCCTTTTTTAGACCATTCTGACAATGCTCTTTTCTTAAATAACTGATATCCACATTCGACCCTTTGTACCCAATGCCTACCCTCTTCCGACGTCATTATGAATGTTCCATGTCTTGGTTGTCCATTTGTTCTTGACTTTAGAAACGCTTCATAGGCTTCCTATGTGAATGGAAGGGAATAAGAAATGGGAGACATCATGGAAAGGCAGGCGGGAAGGGCTCTACCATCTTGTCATCAATTTAAAGTGGGAACAATTTCTCGCTGTCGGCGCGCTGGGTCCAAGACGATTTCCAGTGGGCACTTATATCTACACGGGGAGTGCGAAACGCGGCCTTGTCAGTCGCATTCAACGTCACCTCCGGAGGGAGAAAAAACGCCGCTGGCACATTGACTACTTGACCGTGGTGGCTCCTGTGTGTGCAGTCTGGGTTGATCTGACGCAAAAAGTGACGGAATGCGAACGACACCGGATTGTCTTGGAACGAACCGGTGCCCGTGTCCTCATTCCAAAATTCGGGTCTTCCGACTGTCGGTGCCAGTCTCATTTGGCCTACTTCCCAACAAGGCCTGAGCTTCAATCAATCAAGGAGCTGAAACAGATTTTTCCCGTTTCTCGCTCTTGATTTTCTCCACTGGGTCATAAGATATGCCCGTTTCCCTGCTATTGTTCATCATCAAATTCGAGGACAAAGGGACGTAGGGAATCTTCAATCCCGCAATATAGCCCTTTCTTATAGTGTTTGTAGTTTTCCTGACAGGGGCGGTAAGCATTGCGTGCCCAAGCCTCCCCCTGGTAGACCTCACGCATGAAATAAGTCTTAGATGGCTGGAAGTCTGGGAAATGTCCATAAAAAGGACTCAACTGGCCTGCGGCTTCTCTTTTGGACCAGCCGAGATGGTCCAGGGCAAACATGGCTGCGGCTTCCCCGGTTCTGTCGGCGCCGGCTTTACAGTGGATGAGAATGGGACGGGGCAATTCTTTATATGCGTCAAGCAGACGAATGAGATCATCCCGGTGGGGAAGCCGACCGGCAGACATCCAGATGTCAACCCGCTCCAACCCCAGTTTATCAGAAGCCTTTTTTTCGATGTCGTACCACGACTTCCCCGGTTGCGCGCCTCGAAGATTGATGATGCTCTTGATCTTATATTGTTCTACAACCCGTTGCAGATCCCGTCCGGAAGGTTGGGCGGATCGATACAATACGCCTTCCTTGACAACATGGAAATTAAGCGGATCGTAGGTATAAATCAAGTGCTTAACTGTCTCGCAGGATGAGAGAGGGAGGCTGATGAGCAGTAAGAGAAGGAAGATACAAATTTTTTTTATGAATTTACTCGGTGATTTCGTGAACGAAACGGGCTCTGGCATCTCTCGCCTCCAGGGTTTCTTCTGAATAAATCCTCTCTGTCTGGTTAAAATACGGCCATGATCTGGTGGGCCCTAATTTTATTTTAATACTTCTTTAGAAGGAGAGGCAGTGATTGTCAAGCGGTTGGACGATTTGGAAGGCGCTGATTGAATTTTTCAGGATTTAAAAAAACCTTGAATTGCCGTTGAGTGGTTCTTCTCCACCCTTTACAGGCAAATTCAAGGTTTTTTTAGTGATGATCGTTTCCTTGAGGTTTATTGCTGGTGTCTCTCTCGCAAAATTACATCCACCACGGAATATCGCCCGTGTTGGATTGTAGGTATCCTTTTAATATATCTGTCCGGGAGACAACCCCTGTGACCTCGTTTGCATCATTGACCACCGGTACCCGAATATAGTGGTTCTCTTCCAGGAGCTTCATCAAGTCGGTGGTCTTTGCCCCTTCCTGTACAGAGATTGGTTGTGTCGTCATCACGTCTTGTGCCGTGACCTGCTCAAGATTTTTTCCAGCACGAAGGGCCTTCAAGAGGTCAAATTCGCTAATAATTCCGACAAGGTGCCGGTCTTCATCAACGACAGGCAGACTTCCAAAATGTCCTGTTGTGATGGCCACAGCGACCCTATCAGCTTTCGACCCTTGAAAGCAGGTCGTCACCTTTCCTTCCATAAATTGTCCAGCCCTCAGTTTTTCAAAGTCTTGCTTTCCTACAAGATAATCAACGCCTCGCATAGTATTCTCCTTATTGTCGTTGTTATTGTTTTGGACTTCTTGTTTTTTTTCTTGGCAATCTATCTACTTGCCAATCCCTTTGATAGGCAAATTCAATACCTAAATCGTCAAATATTGCCCCTTATTTTATTAATAAATTCAATAGCTTATAATTGAAAGTGGATAAGAGTGTGGTATATTGCTACAATGCGTGTAAAAAAACAGAGCCCCAAATGCATGTCTTTCGGGGCTTTTGTTCTTACGATGCGCCCGTTCCTCCGGGAAGGTTCCTGTGCCATTTCTTGGAAAGAGGAGATCTGAAATTATGTCGAAACCTGGTGAACTTTGATTAAATCAGTGGGTGGGTTATCGCTGCTTTCCGGCTGCTTGCTGGGGGATTGAGAAATCATGATCAGGAGACTTTTTTTAGACGCCAACTTTGCCTGATCTATTCCTTTGATCATTTCATCGAAAATATCTTCGCCACTCGACAACATCGACATCCCATGTGGCTCGACGCCCCAGTAAAGGCTCATTCGCCGTTTGATAATGGGATCGGGTGTGAATGCAATAATGGGCATCCCGGGTCTATATTTTGACAGGCGGAGAGCCGAACCTCCCGAAAGCGTCGAGGTCACGATGGCCTTGGCGTTCATTTGTGACGCCAGTTGACAGGCCGCCTGGCTGACCGCCTGGGGAAGAGTGCGATGCTGTGATGAAAAATAGTCGGTATTGCCAGGCAGACTTTCTGCCTGGTTGATAATCCGGGTCATCATGCGGACCGTCTTGATTGGATAGTGTCCCGCCGCCGTTTCCCCGGACAACATCACGGCATCGGTACCGTCGAAAATCGCGTTTGCCACGTCCGAAACTTCAGCGCGTGTCGGACGGGTCTGGAACATCATTGACTCCAGCATCTGTGTCGCCGTAATGACAGGGATTTGAGCATCATTGGCCTTTCTAATGATTTTTTTTTGAAGCGTAGGGACCTGTTCCAAAGGAATTTCGACTCCGAGGTCACCTCGGGCAACCATGACCCCATCCGCCACTTTCAAAATTTCATCGAGGTGTGTGATGGCCATTGCCTGTTCCAGCTTTGCAATGACAGGTACTGATTTATTGGTTTTTTGAATAAATTGCTTGGTAGAAAGGATATCCTTTGCATTACGGACCATGGAAAGGGCGATATAATCAACCCCGGCATTCAAACCGAAGGTCAGGTCACTTTTATCTTTTTCAGTCAGCACCGGAAATCCAAGTTCTCTCTTAGGGACATTCACTCCCTTGTGGGCTTGCAGCAACCCTTCCTCAACAATACGGCAGAAGATGTCTCCTTTTTTTATGTGAAGAACCTGAAGGACAATCTGGCCGTCATTGACCATAATCTGATCTCCGGCGCGGACTTTTTTATGAAGTATAGGATAGTCTGTGGACGCGGCTTCATCCGTTCCGATGCACTGATTTTTTAGGAGCGTAAACGGCTTATTTCTCTTTAAATTGTATGCGGTTTTCTTTAAATGACCGATTCTGACCTTGGGGCCTTGCAGGTCCTGGATAATGGCGATCGGTTTCCTTTTTTCTGTTGAAATGCAGCGTATTTTTTTGATGATTTTCCGATGTTCTTCCTGGATACCATGTGAAAAATTGAGGCGAAAAAGGTCAACCCCTGCCGTGATGAGACGAGAAATCACCTCTTCTGAAGCCGAAGCAGGTCCCAGTGTCGCAATAACTTTTGTCTTTCGTTTTTTTTGCATAGATTCGAGAGTAGGGTGCGTTGAAAGTTGATCGAAATCTTACAAGAAACAGGGGATGGACGCAACTTTATTAAGCCTGTATGGGATTTAAAAGGACAGACGGACTCACAAAAGTTGCTTTTAGATAAAATTTATGAAGAAGGAGATATATGGGTGATGGGCGATATTAAAATAGAAACTGAAG
>JBHHWW010000065.1:0-8434 GCA_046756725.1 Nitrospiria bacterium
TGATTTAGAGAGGGTTCTTCTGATTTTTCTGGATTTCCTCCAGTCGATTTATGATCTATTTACACCCCGCGACTTTCAAGTTTTTTCTCATTCGTTTCCCGGATCTGAATCTGTTTCAGGTACTCCAAAAAGAAAGCCAGGAGAAGAAAAAACATGAGTCCAACACATCCTCCCAGAACTGCCATCAATCCTTTTCTGGGCGATACAGCTTTTTCAAGAACGACGGGTTTTGTTCTGTATTTTGTATTTTCAGACAGAGAAATTAGGCTTTCTAACCTTGATTCTCTTCCTTTTAGATCTTCAATTACAGACTCATAATCAGAATTCTGAACTTCGATATCGCTGATTCTAATATGGGCGTCTCCAATTTTTTCATCTTTTTTTGAAATTTCTTTTCGACGGTCAGACATCCCAAGACGGACATTGTTAATTTCTCTCTGAAAGCTCGCCAGACGATTTTCGTTATTTTGCAGGGTGCTCTGCAAAAAAAGGAGCTCCAACGGGGAGGTCTTTTTAAGGTCTAGATCAGCGATATCTGATCGCAATTCAGTAATCCCGATTGTCGCTGTTTTGAAAAGTCCCTCTACTGTGTTTTGATAAGATTTATCCGTTTTGATTTGACTCTCTGTAATCACGACTTGTGATTCAATGCTTTTGATTTTTTTTAATATCTGTTTTTTCTTGATCTCATTTTCCTTTATTTTATTATGGAATGTCCCTATTTTTTCACGTATAGATTGAAGCTCTTTTGAAAACATGGTGGTAGTAATCTCGTATTTTTTTTTATGATTATCGATAATTTTATCTGCCAGGAACTTGATCCCATTGATAATTGCATCTGGTTTTTCCAGTTCTACCTTCACAATTAAAAGAGGTGTCGATTTCCCGACGTCAATCGCATTTCGCAAGTTTTTTATAGGCCCAGCGTAATTAATGTGGTTTTTCAGATGTGTAAGCTGGGCATCACTCATCATGACACTCACAATGGCATCCAGGCTTTCAATCAGCTGAAAGTTGCCTCCTTCGCTTTCTTTTAGCGATCCAATCTCAAGAACAACCGAACCCTGATAGACTTTGGGGAGTGTAAAACCAATTAATAACGCAGTCAGGGCAGATAGAAACGCGCCTCCGAGAATGAGCCAACGCCGGTTCCAGAGAATCCGCAAAAGATCGATTAGTTCAATCTCTTCACCCTCAAAGCGACTGTCTATAGGGATAAGTTCTTCTTGTGATTGTTTAAGCAGATTTTTCCTGCTGGAAAAGGATGCTTCCTTACGCATAGAATTGCCTTATTTTTTCAACGACTGTTTCCTGCATTTTTTCTGTCAATTCGGGGTAAATGGGTAACGCGAGGGTCTCTTTCGCCGCCAACTCAGATGCCGGAAAGTCACCGGCTTGATATCCTAGATGATGAAAGCACTTTTGAAGGTGAAAAGGGACGGGGTAGTAGATTTCCGACACAATCCCATGTTTATTCAGGGCGTCTCGAAGCGCATCCCGGTTCGGCACCCGGATGACAAATTGGTTGTAGATGTGATGATGGGAAACAGATGATTTTTCATAAACCGCTTCCGGGAGGTGGATGTTTCCTGTGCCAAGGAGGCCTTTTCTTTCAAATAAGAGACGGTAGTTCGCCGCATTTTCCTGCCGCTGACCGGTCCATTGATCGAGATAGTTTAGTTTGACATTCAAGACAGCCGCCTGGATGGCATCCAAGCGGAAATTTCCACCGATGATGCCATGGTAATATTTCGGTTTTCCGCCATGAACCCTTAAAATGCGTACTTTTTCAGCAAGTTCCGCGTCATTGGTAGTCACCATACCGGCATCTCCCATCGCCCCGAGGTTCTTGCTGGGAAAAAAAGAAAAACACCCGAGGTCTCCAATGCCTCCGGCCCGCTTTCCATTCCGATAGGCAGCGCCAATGGCTTGCGCCGCATCTTCAATAACTATTAGCTGATGTCGTTCTGCAATTTCAAGAATAGGCGCCATTTCTGCGACCTGACCATAAAGGTGAATGGGAATAATTACTTTTGTTGCTGATGTCACTGCCTTTTCGATTTTTTTAGGGTCCATATTGTAAGTAACTGGATCGATATCGATAAAAACAGGTTTCGCGCCCAGCCGTGCGATGGCGCCGGCTGTGGCGATAAACGAATAGGGGGTTGTAATTACCTCATCACCCACGCCAACATCAGCCGCCATGAGGGAAATCAAAAGCGCATCCGTTCCTGACGAAACTCCAATCGCATATTTTGTCCGGCAGTAAGCCGCAATGGCTTCTTCCAGTTGTGCCACCTCAGCACCCAGGACAAAGGCTTGACGATCAAAAACCCGCTCAATCGCGTCAAGAATTTCTTTTTTAATCGGCTCATGGTGGGCCTTCAGATCGAGTAAAGGAACGTTCATTGATTCATATCTCCTATCGCTTACAGAATTTGAGTCATGAGTGATCGACCGCTTTCAACAGATTTTCTCTTTCCTGATAAACTCGATTGCACTCAATACAACGATGATGGTTTTCGTTGAATACCAATACAACGCCACAGCGGCAGACCCAGTTTGTTCTTCTGGCAGGATTCCCCATCAGCAAGGCAAAATCATCCACATCATGGGTTACCACAGAACCGGCTGCGATAAAGGCATACGATCCAATCGTAATGCCACAAAGGATGGTTGCGTTGGCGCCAATTGTTGCGCCTTTTTTTACGCGTGTTGATTTGACCTGGTCCATTCGGGGGAATTCACTCCGCGGATTGATGACATTGGTAAAAACCATGGAGGGACCGCAAAAGACATCGTCTTCCAAGGTGACTCCTTGGTAGATAGACACATTGTTCTGAACCTTCACATTGTCACCCAGGGTCACATCCGGGCCGATCACACAATTCTGACCAATCCGGCAGTTTTTACCGAGTCGGGACCCGTTCAGAACATGGGAAACATGCCATATTTTGCTTCCATCTCCAATTTCAACCCCTTCGTCGATAAATGCGGATGGATGGGCGTCATAGCCAGAGGAAGACAACGGCGCTTCAGATTGTTGCGCGGTCTGTGTTTCCAAGCCTTTCTGGCTTTGTTCAAGCACCTTTAACACGCGAATTCCTTCCTCCGCATCTGTTCGTGGCGTGTTGCGTGTTTGAATCGATTTCAGGAAGTGCTCACATTCGGCCCGAAGCGGTTCCGTCGTTTCACATTCGACACGTTGGGCTTCCGCTTTATTGGGAACAGGAATGTGATTTTTCCATTCGATTGAATGTGGGTAGAGGAGCAGCTTATCTTCTTTTTCAAGATCATTGAAAACAGCCATTTTCCGGTCACCCACCACGATCATTTTTTGCTCTTTGTAGGGATGCAGCCAGGACACAAAAATATGTGCCTTCACGCCGCTGGGGAAGGAAAGCAGACTCACTGTCACGTCGGCTATTTTCGGGTGAAGATAATTTCCCCCTTGTGTATCCACTTGATCCGGCACTTCATCCAGAAGTCCCAGAATGACAGAAATATCATGCGGCGCAAAGGACCAGAGGATATTTTCCTCCCGTCGGATCTTGCCGAGATTCAACCGGTTTGAATAGATATACTGAATACGGCCCAGCGCTCCTTGATCAATCAGGGATTTGAGTTTAAGAACGGCAGGGTGATACCAGAGAAGGTGCCCAACCATTAAGATACGTTCGTTTTTTCTGGCAAGCGCGGCCAAATATTGGCCTTCTCCCACGGAAAGAGCGAGCGGCTTTTCGACAAAAACATCCTTTCCCGCATGGAGCGCCTCTTTTACAAGGTCGTAATGTGTTTCTGCGGGTGTTGAAATGGCAACCGCAGGGATCGATGCTTCCTTTAATATTTCATTGAATGAAAGAATTCTGGTTTCTGGATATTCGACTCTGAGGCGATTAAGCCGTTTATTGTCTTGATCGCAGATTGCAGATAGAGTATCCAAAGCGGAAAAATTTCGGACCAGGTTTTTTCCCCAGTATCCACCTCCGACTACGGCAACTTTGGGTCTGGAATGTGTCACTTTGCTGAGTGGCTTATTCATCATGGTTTTTTTATTGCGAGGAATCAGATAAGAGCGGCTTTTATCTCAGAAAATAATCGGCTCTGTTTTTAACTCACTCACTCCAAAGAAAGCAAGTAGACGACACCCTATTTGTCGGAAATAGGGTGGGCTGTCAAGCTTATTTCCGGGAAAAGAAGTTTCGCCGGTCGATGATACGTTCATTCACGACAAACGACACCCATGCGATTGGTCGCGTCTAGGCCATCAATGCTTGCACCACAGGGTGCGATTTTCTCGAAATAGGAAATGATCTCTTGCGTAATCACCTCACCGGGAACGAGAATCGGAATGCCCGGTGGATAGATCGTCACAATTTGTGAGCTGACCCGGCCTTCTGTCTTTGCAATCGGGAGATATTCCTGTGTCTTGAAAAAAGCTTCCCGCGGGCCCATGGCGGTTGCTCTGCCATAGGGAGGAAGAGCCACGGTATTGAAGTCAGGGCCTGTTTTTCTCCGACCCTGAAATTGTTTCGAAATTTTTCTCAAGGCAAACACAAGACGGTCGAGATCATCCTGTCGATCTCCAATGCTGACAATCACCAAGATATTCATCGGGTCCGCCATTTCAATCTGAATCTGGTGGTCGTTGTTTAACAGATGAGAGACCTGATAACCCGAAAGACCGAGTCCACGGACTTGAATTGTCAGTTTGGTCACATCGAAATCAAACGGGTTCTGCAAATAATGGCGATTGATGGTTTTCTGGTCAAAACAAAAAAGGCCCGGGATCTGGTTGATGCTTCTGCGTGTGTCTTCTGCCAGGCGGATTACTTTTTCGAGGAGTTTTTCTCCAGCAGTTGCCATTTGCATCCGAGCCAGATCAAGGGACGCCATTAAAATGTAGGAAGGACTGGTGCTCTGAACCATCCGCAAAACAGAGCTCAATCTGGCAAAATTAATCCGTCCCAGTTTTACATGGAGCATTGAGGATTGTGTCATTCCACCGATGATTTTATGGGTACTCTGGACAGCAAGATCTGCTCCTGCAGTCATCGCAGAAGCAGGCAAGTTTTTATGAAAATGAAAATGAGGTCCATGCGCTTCATCAACAAGGACAATCAAGCCTCGTTGATGGGCATAGGTGATAATTTCCTCAAGTTTCGCAGAAATACCATAGTAATTTGGGCTGGTCAGGACCAGGACTCTGGCTTTCGGATGGGTATCAATGGCCGCTTTTGCCGCGTCAACAGAAATATTCAAGGGAAGCAGGTGATCTTGATCCATTTCCGGGGAGAAGAAAGTGGGATTTGCTCCTGAAAAAATAAGTCCGGACAGGATTGATTTGTGGGCATTTCGGGCGATTAGGACTTCATCTCCCGGCTGACAGGTGGCCAAAATCATGGCATGATTGCCACCCGTCGTCCCATTTAAAAGGAAAAAAGAGTGATCCGCGCTATATGATTTTGCAGCCAGGGCTTGGGCCTCTTTAATTACCCCTTTTGGTTTTTGAAGGGAATCCACTTCGTCAAGGGTGGTCAGATCAATCGAAAAAATCTTGGGCCCGACAAATTTCTTGAAACGCGTTGAAATGCCTTTGCCGCTCTTGTGTCCCGGTGTGTGAAAAGAAACCTTGCGACTCTTCGCCAAAGAAACCATGGCATCAAATAGCGGGGTCTGGCTTTGGTTAGTATAGGACATTTTGAATAAAGAAGGCGCTTGAAGGGTTCAGGTCAAGCATAAACATATAAGGGCTGGTTGTCTTCGATAATTCTCTTTTGATTGCGTATTTCACAACGAATTTGTTTTGGAAGGGAGAACTGCCCAAGATGTGTGGTCCCGTCATAAGATTTCAATTCGCCCTCAATTCTTTCTGAAATACGACGATCTATTTCTTTGTGGTCAAAAGAATCCGGCTCAAAAGTTTTTGACGCAAGAGCAAAACCCCAGGGAAGGCCAAAAGAAGGGATCGATGCCTGATAAGGTGAGACAATAGGAAAGACTTCCTTTAAGGTTCGGGTGACGGCTGTAAAATTCAACAGGTAGGGCGTCGAGGTGGTGCCGGCCTGGAGGGCAATCAGGCCATCAGGGCTCAGCCTTTTCAGAACACCTTGATAAAATTCTTTCGTGTAAAGGAGATAGGCGGGGCCTTCCTCAACGGGTTCAGAGATATCGATGATCATAACGTCGTAAACTTCATCCGTTTCATCCAGGTATTTCCGCGCATCACGAAATTGAAGTTCGACACGGGGGTCATTAAAAGCGCCCTGATGCCACTGAGGGAGATACTTTCTACAGGCTTCAACCACTTCCTGGTCAATATCGACCATGAGCACATGCTTCACGGATTTATGCCGAAGCACTTCACGAAGGGTTGCGCCCTCCCCTCCCCCGACAATAAAGACCTTTTTCGGGCAAGGGTGGGTCAGCATGGCCGGATGAACCAATGATTCATGGTAAATATATTCGTCGATTTCGCTCGACTGCATCTTTCCATCCAGAACAAGGCACCGACCATAGCTTTTGCTGTCGAGTATTTCAACTTCCTGAAAAGCTGTTTTTTTTGAAAAAATAACCGAATTGACGCCATGCATGTGGCCTTCGAACGAAGATAGATAATCAACGAACCACTTGTAGCACTTTTCTGAAAACATCTGGTTTTTCATCTCCATGCGTAAGGTGCTTTTCCTGAACTCTGTGGCTTTTCATGGAAAAAGGGCCTCTCCGGAGTTCAAAAATAGAAGATCTTTCTGATTGAAATTTTCTAATTAAATAATCGCTTGCAACCATCGGCTGAAGGGCTTCTCCGCAAGTAAAAATATCAACAGCAGCATAGGAATGCTCCGGCCAGGTGTGGATGGTTAAATGAGATTCTGCGATGACAACCACACCGCTGACGCCAAAGGGATTGAATTGATGAAATCGTGTTTCAACGACCGTTGCATTCGATTTTTTTGCAGCAAGGACAAGCGTTTCTTCAATCTTTTTAACATCACCCAAGATGGCTGCATGACACGCTTCCAACTCCAGAAGCAGGTGTGTCCCCAAAGCATCCATTCACTTCTCCATATTGTGTTTGAGGAGTCCTATCCTCTTTGTTTTTTTGTCTGTGGCAGGCAGGCTCACACGAAGGGATCCACAAAAGACGAAAAAGGCAATCAATATATACCAAAGCATCCATTTGTCAAGAAAACCAGAATGATTGTGGCGATCAACATGTGTGTGATATTTTTTCTAGATGAGAGAGCATTTGGTGTATAGCCTGAATCCTTGGTCGACCACCTCGATGTTTCAGATTACTTGCTGGACTGTAACGATTGAGATGGTTGCAGGCGAAATAAGATAAGATGGACTCTAGACTGTGAATCAAAAAAAAATTGGCCTTCTGGGAGGAACATTTAATCCCATTCACAATGGGCATCTTCATATTGCCGATGCTGTTTTTAAGCGCCTTCATCTTGATGAGATCCTTTTTATTCCGTCCGGGAAGCCGCCCCACAGAGAAAGTGAAGGTCTTTTATCTGCTCGATATCGACTGGAAATGGTCCGCCTGGCGCTTTTAAAAAGACCTTCGTTTTCCCTGTGCGATCTTGAAGTAAGACGATCCGGGCCTTCTTATTCGATTGATACGATCCGAATGCTGAAGCAACAACACCCTACAGCTCATTTTTTTTTTATTATAGGAATGGATGCTTTTCTCAGTTTTCTTCCTGGAAAGAGGCCAGTCGATTGACCTCGCTTTGCAGTTTTGTTCTTGTTCCCCGCCCCGGGACACCCTTTTCAAAACTTCCTGAGATTGATCTTCTACGGACGGCAGACCGGAGGCCTTTTGATGAACTTGATTGTGGCAAAAGAGATATGTATACCTTTTCGGCTTCGAAAGAAACTGCATTTTATTTTCTTAAGATCTGTCCTTCTCTCATTTCGGCAAGCGCAATCAGGGCCAGCATCGCAAGCGGGGAGAGCACAAGAAAGCGCTTGCCTGACTTGGTAGAGTCCTTTATAATCAAGCACGAATTCTATCAAGAGGCCTGAAATTTCAAACGAATTGACCGACCCTTCTCCAGTAAAAAACAACTCAGAAGCCAAAGACAGAGCCGTTCAGATTGCAGAGGTCGCTCGCTCGAAGCATGCAGATGAAGTTTCGGTGCTTCTTGTCAGCAACCTGACGACCCTTGCCGATTTTTTTGTCTTCTGTTCTGCTGAATCAGAAACCCAACTTCGGGCCATTGCCGAGGCTGTGGATGATTGTCTTTCCAAACAGGGAACCCTTCCCATGGGTGTTGAAGGCCGGGAAGCGGGGAACTGGATTTTGATGGATTATAACGACGTCATATTGCATATATTTAAGAAAGAATCACGTGCGTTTTATGACCTGGATCGGTTGTGGGGTGATGCCCCCAAGATTGTCCTTCCTGATCTAACGGAAACCCAA
>JBHHWW010000066.1:0-8371 GCA_046756725.1 Nitrospiria bacterium
CAGGCAGCCAGGAAAAAGGTCATCAGCAGGGCGCCTCCGTATTTTATCGAACGTGTTATAATCATTTTTTCCCTCCTCTAGCGTTTGGTTTATTCACTGGTTTTATCCCTGGTTTTGAACAGATGCCGCTCTGTTCAAGTCCCACTGTAGGCAGTATTTTTCTCACCGACAACAAAGATCAGGTGGATGATATTGAAATAAGCGGTCAAAGGATGGACATGCTGTTCGACCACTTTTTCCTGTCGATCAGCAGTTTTTTATTCCGATTATTTTTGGATGCTGTTATTGTCCGGGCATCAGAAGAGTGATCAACGCAAGCAATAGGCGTTTATTTCAATGAATCTTGAAACCGCTGAAAAAATCCATTGGGGAATCTGGCCGACCCGGCAGAGTTTTATCATTTCAATCATCGTCATGGCGGTGCTCCTCGGGTTTTTCAGTACCTGGTTTGAACTGCTGGTTGTGGAATCTGTTGATCTTTCCCAATCCTTCTACCATGTACTACAAGTTAAAATCGTTGAATTTTTTCTCAAGCTTTGTCCACTTCTCTTCCCCTTCTATCTCTTGCTTGATCGAATAAGAACATGGCCTGTCTGGAAACGGGTCTTGTTGTTTGTGGCGCTGAGTTTGGGCAGCACTGTTTTCGAGGAGCTCGTTTCCTATTCCATCCCGATGCTCAACCTGCATCAATTCGATCCCGGGCATTCTCTTTTCTTTGTTCTCCTTTCTTTTGACATGATCGGGGACGTGCTGCTTTTCCTGTTTATCCTTTCCACTCTGGGCTATGTGGATTTCCTCTTGTGCCGAAATCACCTCCTTGCCATCCGGCTCTCTGAAGAAAAAACAAAACTGATGGAAGAGGAGCGATTAAGGCTTCTTTCCGAATTAAAGGCGCTTCAGGCCCAAATCAATCCCCATTTTTTGTTCAATACGCTCAACAGCCTTGCGGCATTGGTTGTGACAAATTCCGAAAAAGCAGAAATCCTCATCAAGGATTTATCGGATTGGTATCGTGATGTTTTGGGCGCAACGCACCAGGCATCCTGGACCATTCGGGATGAGATTCAGCTGGTCCGAAATTATTTAAGGATTGAGTCCGTTCGTTTAGGAGAACGCTTGTCCTATGACATCCAATGCAGTGAAGAGACCCGGGAGATCGAGATTCCGCCGCTCACCTTACAGCCTGTCGTGGAAAATTCGGTTAAACATTCCATCGCCCCTTCTCTGTCAGGAGGAACGATTTCAATCGGGATTAAAGGGACGCAGGAGAAATTCTGTCTGCGGGTGACAGACGCACGAAAAGCAGAGGATTTTTCTTCTGAAAATCAGCATACAATGGGAACCGGATCGGGGCTGGACAATGTGAAACGACGGCTGGAACTGGCTTTTGGAGGCCATGCGCTGTTCAACTTCCACCTGAAGAAGGATGGGGCAGTGGTTGAGATTGTCATCGACAGGAGGACATCCCATGGGAAATAATTCAATCATTAGAACCATCATTGTAGACGATGAACCGCTTGCGAGGGTCGGCTTGAACCACCTTCTGAAAAACATCCGCCAGGTGGAGGTGATCGCGGAAGCGGCCAATGGCTTTGAGGCACTCGAATTGGTGGATCGCCTCAAACCCGGCCTTCTCTTCCTTGATATCCAGATGCCGGGCATCAATGGCTTCGAGGTCTTACAGCAAATATCCCATATTCCCATCGTAATCTTTACGACAGCCTACGACCAGTATGCTCTTAAGGCCTTTGATACGCTTGCAATTGACTACTTATTAAAACCGATTCGCCTGGAGCGTTTGCAGCGGGCCGTTTCAAAACTTGGTTCCCTGGATCGGATGACCACCAGTCTGGGGCCGATATTAAGCCCGGCAGCACATCGTGAAAAACATCCGGTCAGTTATCTGAGACGCTTTGTCAGCCGGCAAGGCGTCAAGTGGCATCTTGTTAACGAAGAAGACATCTGTTTGTTTTTTTCTGAAGACGGGTACAGCTATATAAAAACTGAAAATAGACGCTTTATTATCAATGATACCCTGCAATCTCTGGAAGGAAAGCTTGATCCGGATAAATTTATACGGGTCCATCGCTCTGCAATCGTTGCATTTAAGGAGATTCAAAGGATCAAATCATTGGGCTCCGGACGTCTCGAACTGCTGATGCGGGATGGATCATCTCAGGATGTCAGCCGGTCTTACTCACAGAAAGTGAAAGATATCTGTCTTAACAAATAAGAATCGTCCTTTTAACCCGCAACACCAATCCTCTTTCGATCAAAACCTCAAACCTACAGATGAATCCCTCTGTCGGGGCTGTCCCATACGGCAAACTTGGATTTTTTTTTGAAGAGGGCCTTGGGAATGCCGATGATCGACGTGACAAGAATAATCACCCAGTAAACAAAGGGATACCAGATTGCCCAAAAATAGTATCGGCGCATGCCTTTTTCATAACAGTTGTCCATAAAAAGTCCCAATGTAAATTGAAGTATACAAACAACGCCGATCATCACGGTATGCCAACTCCCCGATAGACTGAGAGCAAGAGGGAGCATCGGGGGATTCAGAAAAAAGTCCAGAGAAAAGGCCCCTGTCTGAGGATCCCGAAAAAGGTCGACGACCCAGATCAAAACGGAGTAAGTGATAAAATAAATCCATGCCACGCTAAAAAGGTAATCGACATAAAGAAAGTAAAGTCGGCGCTGCTTCCATTTTGTCAAAATCCAGAGATTCTTGAGCATCACTTCCATCCCCCCCTGGGCCCACCTTAAACGCTGTTTAAACAGACCTTTCAGCGTGCCCGGCATGAGAATCCGGCAAAGGGCTCTGGGTTCAAAACGGATATCCCAATCGTGCGTCTGCAATTTCCAACTGATATCGATATCCTCTGTCACCGAATCTGTGTCCCACAGCCTCACATCGATCAATGCGCGCCGTCTAAACCCGCCGATAACCCCTGAAATGGTAAAGAGTTTTCCGAGAATGCGTTGACAGCGTTTGATCATGCCGACGATGGCGGAAAATTCGCCGACTTGAATCTTGCAGAGAAGGGTTTCACAATTTCGGATTCTTGGATTGCCGGTCACAGCGCCCACATTCGGCCAGTTGATGAAATGGCTCATCATCCAGTTCACCGCATAGGGATCGAGCATCGCATCGGCATCGACGCAAACGATGAAATCACTCTGGCTGGATAAGACGCCGAGATTCAGCGCCGTGGCCTTCCCCCTGTTTTCACGGAGGTGGATGACCCGGAGCCAGGCATAATTTTTTGACAGGGCGTCTAGAATATGTTCTGTCTCGTCCGTGCTCCCGTCGTTAATGGCAATCACCTCATATGCAAGGTAATGCAATTTATCCAGACATTCGATGGTTTCCTGTATGGTTTCTTCCTCATTGTGACAAGGGATCAGGATCGAAACCTTTGGATAGGCATGAAGTGGAGGCGGCTTATGAACCCCCGGCTTCCGCCATTCCCTGCGCAGGAAAAAGAGCACTGCCCCGGTCATCCAGAGAAACGTCATAAAGACAGGGTAGCTGTATAGAAACGTATCAAAATATGACATCTGTATTACCGGAGAAGTAGGGAATTCGTAAAAGGACTGGTATTTAACGACATCACTTTTCTAATCTCTTTGGCATCTGGCTTGTTTTCGTAGACGTTATCCGGATAATAGCCGATGTGCCTGGCGCCCTTGATGCGCAACTGATCCATTTGGTCCCGGATTTCTTGTTCGTCTTTCCACGTCCCGGTCCGCCAATCATAGGTTTGAAGTTTAAAGACGGTCTTGTCGAGTCCTTCAGGAGACGAAGCGGCAACATCAACCAATTTCGACAGCCAGGGAAGCGCATCCGTTTTATTCTCCATCCCGGGATAAGCCATCACCACCACGTAATCGTAGACTGCAAGAAACTGTTGATAGTCTTGCGCCAGCCATGTTTTTGATGCCGGGTGTGTCAGGAGTTGGGCATAGATATTCCTGGCGATTTTAACATTGGGCCTAAATCGCCTGACCACCGCTGCAATTTTCTGACTGAAGTCGATCAGTGTCCTGGTTTTAAAGTCGGTCCAGGCTTGCATTTTTTTTGTATCTGATAAAACCGCCTCCTGGGAAAAGGCCTGGCCGAACCGTTTTTTATAGGCTCGAAGCGCATCGGGATGAAAATCTTCAAAATCATCGAGTGTGGCATCGTCCTGAAAGAGAATCCCTTCAATGTCTGAATGCCTGGCGAGGTCTTCATAGATCAAGGCCACCTTTTCAAAAGTTTTTGCGCTGAAGGGAGACAGGCGGCGATAATGCTGATCTGCGGGGATAATCTTGCCTTGCCTTTTCCTCATGACCAATAAATCGGCCGTTTCTTTCGAGTCCGGCAACTCAAAGGAGAGCAGAGGCATCCATCCGTAGACCATTTCAACCGGCGTCCTCGTTTTGATCTGATGGGAGGCCCGATTGAAGAGATCGGAGCGCATCGGGAGAAGTCGGTTGGGGAAATAGACTTCAGAGACATTGCCATCTCCATCCGGATCTGCGAAGGCTTGCAGGTAAACCACATTTGCATCGATGGCAATGAGTCGATCCAGCAAGCGACCTAGATTGTGTTCCTGCTGAAGAGGGTCTGCGTCGTAGATCAAGTCGAGATCGATTTGAACGGTTCGAACGGGGTCTTGGGGAATAAATCCATGTTGAAGACCGGAAACAAATGCCGAGAGATCCATTCCGCCCATGAGGATTCCGCGATAAACAATCTTAAGCGCGTTGGTATCTGAGAACCCGTCTTCTGCGGAAAAGTTGATGGTCATCCCAAGCCGTTCTGCCTCTTCCATCCCGATCTCATTGAATTCCCCGAAAGGCCAGACCATCACCCGAGGCGCCTTGTCCAGATGTTTTTTCATCAGACGAACCGATTCTTGAAGGTCTTCTCTGATTCGTTTTCTGAATGTTTCGCGACTTTCGTACTGTCCTGTCGCAGACGTGTAGACAAAGGCGCTGCCGGCCGGAAATTCATTGTTCTTGGGGTTATAGACAAGTCCTTTGTGGAGATCGTAGGAGTGGGATGCAATCTCGATCAGTCCCGAATCGGCAACTTCCTTGATCTGTTTCCAGGTCATCGGGGTTAATTTTTCGTATTTTCTTCCCTCTTTTTGTGTCGGATGAAATCCATGTTCGGCCCATGAACCGACGATAGAGAGAACGGCAGGGTAGTTGTAGAGCTTTAATATCGGGAAGATGTTTTCATAAAAGGAAAGCCTTCCATCGTCAATGGTAATCAAAACCGGATTTTCCGGAAGGGGGATGCGACCCTCTTTTGAGGCAATCAGCGCATCGAGGGTGACAGGGTGATAATTATGCGCCCGGAAATATTCCATCTGCGCAATAAAATCTTTCGTTGTGATGGCGAAGTGATCTCCCTCCCGGTCGGAAACCACATCGTGGTAGACAAAGCTTAGAAAGGGTTCCGCATGAGCTGGCATCGTTGTGAAGAAAACAGAGAGGAAACAAAATAACAGGGCGGCTCCGTTTATATGATCGCGTTTCATAATCGCTTCTCCTAAAAATGATGAATCAGCCGGATATTGAAGGCCGGTGAATGTTCGGCCTTCCCGTCAAATATTTGCCTGTTGTAGGCAACATGGTATGCAAGGGTTTCCCCGACAGCAAAATCCCATTCATGGGAATACTGTACCTGGCCCGTTAACCCCAGTGAAAAACCGGCCTGATCATAGCCTCCAACGGTTCCCGATAAAGTCTGTCTGAATTCCTTGCCAGGTCGTATATTCTTATGTCGCCATTGATGAATTGTTCTGATTGCATAGGCCAAATCATCTTGAGGGTTGAAATAGACCCGGCCTGCAAGGGAATTCCGGGAGCTTGTGAGATTAAATTGCAAAAAGTGGGTGTATGTGGGTCCGGGAATCAACTTATATCGGGTTCGAAGGCTGTAACGATTTCTCTGATTGCCGTCGGATAAACGGATTTGGTTCACACCGAAATGAACCTCTTTTCGTTCATCTACGCGATAGAGCAGGCCAAGTTCAAAAGACTTTGCCGTGACCCCGATGACGCTGGCCCGCAAGGGAACATCCAGACTGAAGCTGTCGTATTTCGCATCCAACAGCCAATAATCGTCGATCTGATAAGCGATATTAGTGATTGCCCCGATGCCACCGCTTGATTCAATATCAAAACTGATTTTTTGTCTGAAGGTCAGACCCTGTCCCCCTTCATAGGATACGCCGGCATTTAATCTGGAATAGTTGAATTGGTCATTGTCTGCGCTGGCCTCCTGACGGATCACATCCGCAGTCATTCGTAAAGTTGAAAAGAAAGGACGACTGTTCAAGCTCAACTCTGCATACCATGCACGGCTCCCCCTCTCTTCCCGCTTATAATCACTGAAAACCCAGAGTTCGTTTTGATTGTGGACCTGCCATTCTTTTTGAAGCTGCTGGACATGTCGGTCAAAAGCAGCTTCTTTCACCAGCTTTGCAATCTCTGTGTGTGCCTTTTCATACTGACGCATCTCCATCAGTGTCGTTGCATAACCCACCCGTACGCCGACATAACGGGGATCGTAATGAAGAATTTGTTCGAATTCCCTGAGCGCTTTGCGCGGCCAACCCCTCCAAAGATAGATATGCGCCAGACCGGAGTGAAGAGAACTGTTCATGGGCGCATTATCCAGCAATGTCCTGAACCCTTCCTCTGCATGGGACAATTGATCCCGATGGGCCCACAGCCAAATCGCTGCGGATTCAAGCTCTACTTTTCTCCAATTAGGCTCTAGAACGCCCTGCTTTTTCACAGTCGGAGCGGCCTCTTCAACACGCAACTTACGAAGGATGCCCTCTGCTTCCTCAAGTTGATTTAAAATCAATATGCCATAAAAGAGATTGAGTCTGACCTTAAAATCATTCGGACGCTTCTTTAATATTTTACGGTAGATAGCGATGGCCTCCTCCGGATGATTGAGGGAGAGATAGGCCGCTGCTGCCGTCAGTTCAATGGCCTCGGCAAGAGGTACGCCTTCTTTTTTCAGTCGTTCATAGGCGGAAACTCCGTCTATAATCTTAAAACGGTCAAATAAAGCGATCACCCGATCCCCTCTCGCCCTGATATTTCGGGGATCTTTTTTAAGTACATTGGACAGGATTTCCATCGCCAGATCGGTCTCTTTCAGCCGTTTTTGGAGTGTTAATACATCGATGTGTTTCCCCCACCTCAATGCCTGGGCCGCCCGATTCAACCTTAAACGTGTTTCTAAAGAATGATCGACAGGACGTTGTCGGTTTAACGCCGATTCCAGGGCAAGCTGGTGGGCGCCGAGGGTGGAGAGGTTTTTTATTTTTAAACGCCATGCCTGTGTATGATCGGGGTTCTTTTTAAGAATGTCCTCATATTCACGAATGGCCTTTAGATACAACCCCTGGCGTTCATAGAGGTAGGCTTTGGCAAAATGCGGTTTCAAGTCCGTCTGATCCGAAGCAATGAGCGATTCCAGGAGAGGCAGGGCTTTCTTCTCCACTCCGGCATCGGCAAAGGCATAAGCCAGTCCGAGGCGTGCCTCGCGGTCATCCGGGGTTTGAATCAAAGCCGCTTCATAAGTGAGGATTGCCTGATCAAATTTTTTCAAGTTCCGATAACACTTTGCGGCGGCATTCAGCACATAAGCGGAGGGTGTTTTCAGGCTTTTCTCGTAAATTTTAATGACCTCAACACATTGTTCAGCCCAACTCAAAACCAACAGGTAATCAGATAAGAGCTTTTGATGATCCGGTTTTTCGGAAAGAAGTTGTTTGAACAATGTGAGCGATTTTTCAGTTTCTCCCGTTCGCGCCAGTTCCACTGCTTTTTTATGTTGCGCATCGATGAAATCAGTTTGTGCAGAGAGTGAAACAGGTGCGAAAAAGAAGAAAACGACACTAAGAACAGAGATCAATTGTATGTTCATCTTCGAAGCTCTTTAAGAAGGGTGACAGGAAAAGTGGCGGTTACTCCTGCGGTCTGAAACTGGACCTTAATGCAAGCTGATTTCCTCATTTCGTCGACTTGTTCTGGTGAGAGCTTAAAAAGTTTCACCATTTCAACAAGTTCATCCGTCCTTGCTTTAGTTGATATTTTTATATTTTGAGAAATGCATTGTTTGTAGAGAAAGAGACGAAAAAAACTCCATGAAACGGTCATGACCGAAATGAGAGGCAAACCCAGTCCATAGAATGAAATCGATTCTTTGAAGACCGATACGGCGTTCAGTTCCCTGATCATCTGCTGGGCTGTGACAACAATAAATGCGATTGAGAATAGCCAGATGATTACGGTCAGAACTGTTTCAATATAATGGCGTAGCGATCTTGTTTTATTGGCTGTCTGCTTC
>JBHHWW010000067.1:0-8256 GCA_046756725.1 Nitrospiria bacterium
CCAAGCATTTTTCCGGCAAGGCGAACATCGCCTTCCTTGACAAGCTTCCGGACCTGTGAAGAACTGACAATATTTCCATCCACCCACACCGGATCCTGCACAACGACCTTAAATCCAAATTCTTTTCCAAAGCGAACCAGGTCTTCCAGTGTCCCAGCACGATCTTTCCCAAAGCGAAAGTTTTTTCCAACAACCACTTCTTTACAAGCCATCTTTTCATAGAGGAAGTTTTTTGAGAATGCTTCAGGAGAGAGCGCCAGGAAGGCCTTGTTAAACTCTGTGGTATAGGCAAGATCAATCCCCGTATTTTCAATCAACCGCATTTTAGATTGATAGGTGTATAGGAGTTTAAAGGTTTTCTCCGGTTGCAGCAGCCTTCTTGGATGCGGTTCAAATGTCAACAGAATCGATGTCCCATCATTTTCTTTTGCCCGTTTCATCGTCTGTGTAAGAATTGCCTGATGTCCGAGATGAAGCCCATCAAAATTTCCAATGGCAACGACCGGATAAGGGAATTCAGGTTTAATGTTGGATGCACCAATCAAAAGTTTCATTCAAATTGTCCTTCACGCGCCATCCTGGCGACATCTTTTGCAAAATAAGTCAATACCATATCTGCTCCTGCCCGTTTGATGGACAAAAGGGATTCCAGAACCGCACGGGACTCGTCAATCCAGCCTTTTTGTGCCGCCGCCTTGATCATCGCATATTCCCCGCTCACCTGGTATGCGGCCAGAGGAAGATCAAAACGCTCTTTTACATCTCGAACAATATCGAGATAGGGGAGGGCGGGCTTTACCATAATGATATCCGCCCCTTCCTCAATATCAAGGACAACCTCCCGGATAGCCTCGTTGCGATTGGCTGCATCCATCTGGTAGGCCCTCCGGTCGCCAAATTGCGGCATCGAATCCGCCGCATCCCGAAAAGGCGCATAAAAACAGGAAGCATATTTGACCGCATAGGAGAGAATGGGGGTGCCCGTAAAGCCGCGTTCATCAAGCCCCTTTCGGATGGCGCCGACCCGTCCATCCATCATGTCAGACGGAGCAACAACATCCGCACCCGCCTCAACATGTGTGAGCGCCATTTTCACAAGAAGCGTAAGTGTTTCGTCATTTAAGATTTTGCCGTTTTCGACGAGGCCGCAGTGACCATGTGACGTATACTCGTCGATGCAGACATCCGTCATCACGAGCAATTCGGGTGTTTGCGCTTTAATTGCCCAGATGGCTTTCTGGATTATGCCATCCGGATCATAAGCTTCTGAACCGACTTCGTCTTTCTCCTTGGGAATACCGAAAAGAATCACGGCCGGAATGCCCAATTCGAAGGCCTCGGCAGTCTCCTTCAGCAGTTCAGGAATGCTCAGGCGATATTGCCCCGGCATCGATGGAATCTCTGTCTTTCCTTTCCTCCCGTGCATCACAAAGAGGGGGAGAATCAATTGATCCACTGAAAAGCGTATCTCTCGAACGAGACGGCGAAGCCCTTCGTTCTGTCTCAACCTTCTCAATCGATGAATTGGAAATGACACGTGCAAACCGCTCCAAAAAACAGCAATCAGTCTACTGTTTTTGCTGATAATAGTCTATGATTTCATCGGCCAGGCTAGAAAAGGTGTATTCAGCAGGAAGTACGTCCACCTCCAACCCATGCTTTTGTGCCGTCCCGGCTGTAATCGGGCCGATACAGGCGATTGCGCTTTCACAAAACCATGTCTTCATTCTTTCTTTTCCCACAATTTCAACAAAATTACGCAGCGTTGACGAACTCGCAAAAGTCAGCATGTCGATCTTCTTCTTGCAAAACAAGGATTCAAGTGCTTCTTCACTGTAAGCAGGACGGATCGCTTGATAAGTGGGAACGACGTCCACTACGCCACCCTGCCGACGAATTTCATCCGGTAAAATTTCTCTTGCCTCTTGTGCTCTTGGAATCAAAAACCGTTTTGCCCTATTTCCTTTCTTTTTGTTGTTTTCAAAAAATCCGTATTGCTTTAAAGCCTTTAACAAACCCTCCGCTTTAAATTCTGCGGCTGTAATATCGACCTGAAGACCCCAATCTTTAATCGATTTTTCAGTACGAGGACCGATGGCACAAAGGAGCAACCCCTTTAACAAACGAATGTCTTTTTGAAGGGTCTTCAGGCGTTTCCTGAAAAAAGAAACGCCATTTACGGATGTAAAAATCAGTACATCATACGTTTCGATTTGATCGATGGCGGCATCGAATTGTGCCCATGAAGGCGGTGGAACAATTTTAATCGTCGGAAATGAAATCGCCTCAGCGCCATTTCGTTCAAGGAGATCGAGAAATTCAGTCGCCTGCGCCTGTGCCCGTGTCACAAGAATCCGTTTCCCGAAAAGAGGACGGGATTCATACCAGTTAAAGTCCTTCCGAAGTGAAACAACCGCTCCGACCACCATCACAACCGGGGGCTTCAAGCCCGTTTCAGACACTTTTTTGACAATATCATTCAATGTGCCTGTCAGTGTTTTTTGGTATGGATAAGTGCCCCATCGAATCAAGGCAACCGGGGTTTCAGGATGCCGCCCGTGATGAAGTAGTTTTTGGATAATGCCAGGGAGATTTCCCATTGCCATCATAAAGACAAGCGTATCGCCCCCGGTTGCCAATTTCTCCCAATTCAGATGTTTTTTTTCTTTTTCAGGATTTTCATGACCCGTTATCAAAATTACCGACGAAGACATTTCCCGATGGGTCAAAGAAATGCCGGCATAGGCTGGGACCGCAATGGCGGAAGGAATGCCTGGAATGACCTCAAAAGGAATCGAAGCCGCAGCAAGCGCTTCAATTTCTTCCCCTCCCCGTCCGAAAATAAAGGGGTCGCCCCCCTTGAGGCGGACAACCTCCCTGCCTGTATGAGCCCTTTGAATCATCAGATCGTTAATCTTTTTCTGATGCTCAGAACTCTTTGAACCGCCTTTTTTACCAACATAAATTTTCTCTGCAGCTTCCTTCGCAAAACCAAGCAACTTTTCATTGGCCAGATAGTCATAAATAATGGTGTCGGCCTCCTCCAGTAACTCTTTTCCACGGAGGGTGATCAGCTTGGGGTCTCCCGGACCAGCACCGACAAGATAGACTTTTCCGATGTTTTTAGAAGGTGTCACAATCGATGCGTCCTGATTCAAAAATTCGCGAAGTTTGTCAGCGACATTACGGATTTACGAAAATGGGGCAAGAAAACCTGCGATAACCAATGTAAAAGAGATTATTCTTTATGAGACTTTTCCGAGAAAGGCAGGCGAGCGCTTTGAATCAAAATTTTGATTCAAAGCGCTCGCGGCTTTTTTTACTTTTTTTGCAGTGTTAAACGCAAGCCATTCTGCGTTCGTTCCATAAAATGTTCCACAGGGACAAGCAAGTCCAGCACAAGGCGAAGTTTTTTAGGATGACGCCCGATCCGCACTTGCTTCACAAGCGGGTCCTTTGCCGGGATCTTACTTTTCTTTAAACTTGTACGCACTCCAGGCAGGTCGATCACAAGACGATCTTTCCCAACGGGAAAAACCTTGGGAAACAATTTTCCGTCGGATTTCACAACGAGCTGAAGACTCCCTATTTTTTCAAATCCAACTTCAGTCACGTTTTTGGCAGTCGACCCCTCTTGCTCCCTCTTTGGAGAGACCGCCGACACATCCTTTACATCCGGCTTCGGCATCTCGACTTCCGCCTTTTCTATCGGTTTCGTCACCAGGGGTGCGGCTTTAACGGCCTCTTCCTCTTCAACTTCCTCAAAAAATTTAAACCCTGCATTTCGTCCACCGGACAATTGGGTGACTTCAACCACCAGGTTGACCCCTTCAGTTCTGACATCGGTTGAAACCGTGCCGGTCAGGTCGAATTCAAGACGCGAAACATGTTCTCCCTCCCCTTCTGTCGGGCGGATCGCACTGATCGGGCCTTCATTAATCTGAATCTCACGATTAAAATTTCCGAGGCTGACACCGACCATATCCACAACCAGCCGTTCCGGGTCAGACAGATGGAAAGTGGTATAGATCATCCGTTTTCCACCATCTATTTCCACCTTTGTTTGTTCCGGCCCTTCTGTGACACGGATATCCTGAATTTTTGTGGGTGCAGACAAATCAACAACCCTGTCTGACGAACCCGTCGCACACGACAAAAGAGAACCTGAGACAAAAACAAATATGAAAATCCGGATCGTTCGACCAATCATTCCAACCTCCCATGACTTAAACAAAGACTCATAGTGATATCCATTCATACGCGGTTATGTATACAATATATTGATTAAAAAACAAGGATGAAAAGCTTTAAGAAAGCGCGTATCCTTTGAAATTTCAAGATAATCTCATATTTTATTGCTATAACGCAAGTACTCCCCTGAATACCATTCGAAGAAGTGCCTATACTTTTTAAAATCCCTTTCGGAATATTTTTTCACAAGAATTCGCGTCAATTCAGGATGGGTCACCACCGTTGTTTTTTCTATCGGTTTATTCTTCCACAAAAGTAACGACAGAGTGAAGTCCTGAGGTTCCTTCCGGGAAAGCCCTTGCCATAAAAGAGGTTTGTGTCTGACCGACCCGGCTGGTCGTCCGAACGTAGATCCGATGGGTTCCCGTGTCTGGATTTGCCCATTTATAATGCCAGAAAACCCATGAATAAGGAGAGGGGCTCGGGTCCAGTTTTGCGCGCTGCCAGGTCTGGGCATCATCAAATGAAACCTCGACCATGCCGACGCCGGGATACCCCGCAAAGGCAATGCCACGAAGAACGTATTGATCCTTGATCGTATTGTAGGGTCCCGGATCATCAATCCTTGAAACCACTTTGATCAAGCCTTCATCTGTCCAGCTTTTTTTCTGCCAATAGCCTTTGTAGTCGTAGTCGGTCAACTCAATCTTGGTAATCCATTTGACATTCTTGATCCCGTACAAGCCCGGGACAATGGCCCGAAGCGGAAACCCGTGCTCTTTCGTTAAGGGCTTCCCGTTCATTTCATAGGCCAAAAAGACATCGTAATTCATCGCCCTGTTGAGTGTGATGCTGTCTGAATAGTCATCTGCCCCGTACATTGCCACATCCAGCACAGAATCATGAGGCACGGTTTCTTCGATGAGGTCTTTCAGGCTGATCCCTTTCCAGACCGCATTGCCGATCTGTTCTCCTGCGACCTCATTGTCAATGCACATGAGCGTTACCATTTTTTCCAGTGATGGCCGTTTCAGGATATCCTCGAACCGGAGCGTCAATGGTTTCTCAACTTTTCCGGAAATCTCAAGAGACCAGGTGTCCACATCCACTTTTTGCGGGCCGGAATATTGAACAATATAAAATTCTTCCGTCGGCGTGATGAAAGGAACATCCTTTGGCGGTAGCGCCAGAAAGCGTTTCATCAAAAATGAGGTATCGCATCCGGTTAGAAGCGATGCGGCAAGCCCCGAACCCGTCGTCCGGAGGAATTTCCGCCGGTTCATGCGTTCAAGGCGCAGGACATTCTTGTTCCGAATATATTGATTGTTCTGACGCGCATCTTTTTTAAGGGACATGGAGAAAATTATAGCGGTAAAATACTTTTTTTATCAATGGCTTCATCTGATCTTCGGAGGAGTTGACAGCGCTCTTTCCTCTTTCCTATGCTGTTCGATCAACCTTCATGGAGATTGAAGGATGAAAGCAAGCAGTGCAATCGAGTTGTGAGTATGGTCCTCTCCACCGAACAGAAAATGAATGCTTCCAGACGGCTGAATCGTAAAATCGCAGGGGTCATGGTTCCGCTCTTTTCCATTCGGACCGAAAAAAATTTCGGTATTGGAGAAATCCTGGACCTCATTCCTTTTTTAGATTGGATGGCAGGCCATCACCTCAGCCTCCTGCAAATTCTGCCTCTCTACGAATGCGTCCCCAACGAAACAAGTCCCTATCAGGCCCTCAGCAGTTTTGCCATTGACCCCATCTACTTATCACTCCAGCAGTGGAAAGATTTCAAGGACAACCCGGAAGGCGGGCAATACTTGAAATTCCGTTCGGTTCAAGATGATTTAACGCGATGGCGGCAGAGCAAATCGGTCTGCTATGAACCCATCCGAAAACTGAAAGACCGCATGTTGAGGATCGCTTTCACTCGGTTTAAGACCCAAGAATGGGACCAGCGTACGACCAGGGCCATCGCCTTTGAAAAATTTATCCGGGAAAAATCAAGCTGGCTGGATGAATACGCACTCTTCCGTATTTTGAAGGAGCGGTATCACGGGTCCTGTTGGACAGAGTGGCCGATCCCTTTCCGGAAACAGGACCCGGATGCCCTGCGCCAATTTGCCCATGACGAAGAAAACTCCCTGCTTTTTATTAAATACATTCAATGGGCCTTATTTGAGCAATGGTCAATCGTGCGAAAATATGCCCGTACCCTGAAAATCCGAATCATGGGAGATCTCCCTTTTCTGGTTGGCCGCGACAGTGCGGATGTCTGGGGTCGTCAGCAGGAATTCAGCCTCTGCCATTCTGTCGGTGCGCCGCCGGATGACTTCAGTGCCGATGGACAGGAATGGGGGCTCCCCATGTTTCATCGTGAAACAATGCAGCGTGATGATTTCGCTTGGTGGCAACTCAGGGCCAGGGAAGCCGGTACACTCTACGACATGCTTCGACTCGACCACGTCGTTGGATTCTTCAGAACCTGGGTTATCCCGAAAGAAGGCGCTCCTTATTTTGATCTGGAAAACGAGGCTCAGCAGGTAGTATGCGGAGAGATGATGTTAAAGGCCTTGATTCAGGCATTGGGAGACTGCATCCCGCTTGCCGAAGACTTGGGCGTTATCCCTGATTTTGTACGCCAATCCCTGGCGCAACAGCAGATTCCCGGACATAAAATCCTGCGCTGGGAGAAATGGGGTCATCAATACAACCCTCCTGAAGACTACCCTTTCCTTTCCATGGCCACCACCGGTACGCACGATACATCGACCTTGTGCCAGTGGTGGAACGAGATTGCCATAGAAGAACGCGCGAACTTCATTAAAATCTTAGACCACCCTGATGAAATTTCATCGGATTCGGATTTTTCAGAAGTGCTCCACAAAAAAATCATCGACTGCATTCTGCGAACAACCTCCTGTTTAGTGGTGCTGCCAATACAGGATATCCTTGCGATCGAAGATAGGATCAACCTCCCCAATACCGTCGGACCGCACAATTGGCGGTTTCGCATCCCCCTGCTCCTTTCAGAACTGGATCAACAATCCCCCTATCGTGAACGGCTCTCATCCCTTAAGAGTTTGATTGAACGACACCGCCGCACGGTTCCGGGGAATGCTTCGTAACCCTTTTTATAACCTGATGTACAAATCTCCATGAACACATTTTTAATAGCGAATGAACCCTTCATCCGGATCGCATGTTTCTCCGGTTTCTTTTTTATCATTGCCCTCTGGGAGGTGGCCGCGCCTCGGCGCCCACTCCATTACTCGAAAGGGATACGCTGGACCAGCAACTTGGCTGTAAGTTTCTTTAACAGTTTTCTCCTCCGCGCATTGTTTCCTGTCTTGGCCGTCGAACTCGCCATGTTGGCGCAGGAGCGCACTTGGGGCCTTCTGAATTATTTCATTCTTCCCGAGTGGATCGCGTCCATCCTCTCCGTTGTTTTGCTGGATCTGGTGATTTATCTGCAGCATGTCCTTTTTCATGCCGTCCCTGCCTTATGGCGGCTCCATCGTATGCACCATACGGATTTAGATTATGATGTCACCACTGCCGCCCGTTTTCATCCCATCGAAATATTGCTCTCAATGATCATTAAACTGGTCGTGGTTGCCGCCCTCGGCCCGCCGCCGGTGGCTGTCTTAATCTTCGAAATTCTCTTAAACGGGACCGCCATGTTCAATCACGGGAATATTCTCATCCCCGTAAAACTTGATTTATTTCTCCGTCTTGCGGTGGTGACGCCCGACATGCACCGCGTCCACCACTCGATGATTCCCAGGGAAACCAATAGCAACTATGGTTTCAACTTGCCCTGGTGGGATCGACTCTTCGGCACCTATTGCGACCAGCCCCGTCTTGGACATGAGAAAATGACGCTCGGCATTGAAACTTTTCGTGCTCCCAGGTATCTGAAATTTCACTGGTTGCTCCTGCAGCCTTTTTTGATGCCCTCCGGAGAAAGCAGCGATTCTTATCATCGCCGGTAGAAAAATAAGGGCACTTGACTTTGTTTCTGAAAATTCGTATGCCACTGTCACCATGCAAAAGACGCAACTT